>CAXBNO010000052.1:0-10866 GCA_963976775.1 uncultured Kordiimonadales bacterium | reverse complement strand
CTGACCACGGGCGACCTGGACGGCGTGGTCGGTCACCGGGGCTGGCTGAAGCGCTGGCCGGACCTGAAACTGACCACGCTTGCCGCGTTCCACAGTGCATTCACCGTCCGGCGCGATCACCCGCTGACCCGGCAGAGCATCGTGACGGAGCGGGACATCCTGGCCTGCCCGATGATCATCCCGGCAACGGTGGAACCCTTGCAGACCGACCTCGCGACACTCTACGCCCGCAACGGCCTGCCGCCGCTGAACCCCCACTACGTCTGCGACGACATGGACGTGATACAGGACCTGATCGACCATACGGATGCCTGCGCACCGCTGATCAGCCAGAACCCGGAGTTCGGCAAGCTCCGTTCCCGCTTTCACCTGTTCACCAGGGAAGTCGACATGCCGATACAGCGCATGGTGTTCGCCATCAGCCAGGCCCGCCTGCCCTCCCCTGGCGCAAGCGCATTCGAGCAGTTCCTGCAGGAGTCGTTCAGTTTCCATTCGCTCAGCGAATAGCCACCCCTGCGCTTCGCATTGGACTCGCCCTGCCGTCATCGGGGATGATGTCTCCAGTCATGCAAGGGGAGGCAGACAATGGCCGTGAATACAGAAGCGAAGGGTCGTGTGCTCGTCATCACGCTGGACCGACCGGAAGCACGCAACGCCGTGAATGGCGACGTGGCAGCCGGGATCGAAGCCGCCATCGATCAGTTGGAGAATGATCCGGAGCTTTGGGTTGGCATCATCCAGTCCAGTGGCACGGTCTTCTGCGCCGGCGCGGACCTGAAGGAAGTCTCCGCAGGCAACGGGCGCGCGCTTTCGACGGAGCGGGGTGGTTTCGCCGGTCTGGTGAAACGCGAACGCACCAAGCCCCTGATCGCCGCGGTCAATGGCGCAGCAGTCGCCGGTGGCTGCGAGATCGTGCTGTCCTGCGACATGGTCATCGCCGCCGAGGGCGCGCGTTTCGGTCTGCCGGAAGTGAAGCGTTCACTCGCCGCCGCCGCAGGTGGCCTGTTCCGCCTGCCCCGCGCGGTGGGCACGGGACCGGCAATGGAAATGATCCTGACCGGAGACCCGATCAGCGCCGAGCGCGCATATCAGCTTGGCCTCGTGAACCACGTGGTACCGCTGGATGGCCTGGCGCAGGCCGCACTCGATCTTGCCGACCGCATCGTGGTCAACGCGCCGCTGGCGGTTCGTGCGAGCCGGGAGATCGCGGTCAACGCGCTGAAGCTGGACGATGCCGAACTCTGGAAGATGAGCGCCGCCGCCAGCAAGGCCATGTCGGAAACGGAGGACTTCAAGGAAGGCCCCCGCGCCTTCATCGAGAAGCGCGAGCCGGTCTGGAAGGGCCGCTAAGTGTGAAGTTGCCGACGGGTTGAAGGAGATTATCCCTCCCCGTCCGGCTTCCAGGCTGGCTGCGCGTCAAAGGTCGCCAGGGCCGGGTTCATTGTGTCCCAGGCGGGCCGGGAGCGGGCGAAGACAACGACTTCCGGCGTGAAGGCGGACGGGTCGTCCAGCGTGCCGAGGGCGATGGTCACGTGTCCGGTCATGCCGTCGTTGCGTCCGAAAATCCCGCTGCCACAGGTCGGACAGAATGATCGGGTCACACGGGTTCCCTTGTCGGACGAAAGCCGGAACTCGCTCAGGTCTCCGCTGATCCGGAACCGGTCCACGGGAAACATGGCCCCGGTCGAATGCCCTGCCCCGCCGCCACGCTGGCAGTCCCGGCAGTGGCAGTGCGCGACGATCACCGGTGCGCCCGTCACGCTGTAGCGCACCGCGCCGCAGAGGCAGCCGCCGGATTGCACCTGATCGTTCGGATATGTCACCGGCCTGCCCTCACACGGACGAGTTGTTGCGGACGAAGGTCAGGAACGGCAACCGACCGACATACCAGGCGCAGACGCCGTAGGCGATCAGGAAGGTCAGCAGCGAGGCCAGGAAGTATCCATAGCCGTAGTAGGCAAAGCCAAGCTCCATAGTCACCCAGGTGAACAACCCGTTGGTCACCAGGTAGAGCAGCTGCACCCCCAGCATGACCTTGCGCAGGTCGAAGTAGGCCAGCACGATCCCGACGAACATCAGCAGCACATGGAACAGGGCGCCGAGCACACCGAAGCGGAAGATCCCCAGTTGCAGCGCCGGGATGCCGACCGCTTCGAACAGGGGTCCGGCGACCAGGATTGCGGTGACGCACAGGCAGAACTGCAGCACGATGACGTTGCGCGACGCGGCCAGCAGCGCGTCGATCAGGTTCTGATGGTTCTCCTCGATCCGCTCGTAGTTCGCGTGATGCTCGATGTCGCGATAGAACCGCTGGTAATGCTCGAAGAAGCGCGTCTCGATATTCACGATGAACACCGCCATCGCCGGAACGATGGTCAGATAGGCCAGGAACATGGCACCGTCATAGATCGGGTAGGAAACGAACCCGCTTTCCAGCACCTCGCGCTCCGGCGCGCACCACATCACCCACTTGTCGACCCAGATCGCCAGATTGTAGATCAGTCCGGCCAGCGCCAGGTCCCAGTACTTGCGGAAGTAGGCGAGAAACGCGAACGGGCGCGTGATGCGATAGGGATATTCGGCAAAGACCCGGGCAACCAGGGCAAAGAAGATCAGGCCCAGTCCGAAGTTGAAGCCGATCAGAATGCCGAAGGCACCGAAATCGGCCGCAAGGAACAGCCCCATTCCACCGCCTGACATCATGCCGACGAAGAATGCCAGGGTGATGGAACGATAGTCCTTCAGCGCTGTCAGGAAGACATTCACCATCCAGATGGCGGTGACCAGGAAGTAGTTCATCAATGCCCCGGCAATGATGAGCGGCGGCACATCGACAACGAAGACGTAGAACGGCACGACGATGAACGCCTGCGTGCCCAGCAGCATGAACAGGGCCGCAATCAGCATCCCCGGTGCCTCGATGACCGCTTTCTTGTAGATCATGTCGGCCAGATACCGGGTCGCGACCAGCAGGACCGGCCCGGAGAAGGCCAGGCTGAAGGCAAAGTTGTAGATCAGCACGATGCGGAAGGAGATCAGCTCCTCCAGATCGGTGAAATAGATCCCGAAGAGGTTGATCGACCCTACCGCCAGGATCGTGAACAGCCACGGCCCCGACGAGACGACCGTCGAATGCGCATAGCCCTGCACGATGCCGAGCAGGTCATCGCGATCCGTCAGGCGGCGCAGGGCAAATCCGATGCCGGCCATCAGGCGGCCTCCTGCCTGGCGCGTTTCACACGTTCGTCCTCAGGCATGGTCTCATAGGCAATGAAGGTCACATAGAGCTCGTGGTAGATCCGGTCGATCTCCAGCTTGTTGTAGTACTTGCGGACGCGTTCCTTGATCGCCTTCCGCGCGCTGGCCATGTAGACGGGATCCTTGATCAGTGCGGCAAGTTCCCTGGCGGTTTCTGCCGGGTTGGACAGTGGCGTGATGGCACCGCCCGTTCCCAGCGGCGGATCCTCGTGCGGCATGCCGAACAGCATGTCGCGACAGGCGCCCACATCGGTTGAAACGGTCGGGATTCCGGCCGCGCCGCCTTCCAGAATGACGAGCGGCTGCGCCTCCGAGATGGAGGTCAGGACCATGACATCCACCTGACCCAGATACTCTGTCAGCTGAACCCGGCCCGTGAAGACGAAATTCTCCTTCAGGTCCAGATGATCGACCATCTGCAGGCACTCGCGGTAGTAGTCCTCGTCCTCGTCCGTGGGGCCCATCATCAGTGCCATGATATCGGGAACCTCCCGTCGGAGCAGGGCGACCGCACGGATGTAGGTCTTGACGTCCTTGATCGGGACAACCCGCCCGATCAGGGCAATCGTCGGCCGCTCGTTCGGTGTCCGCTCCACCTTGGAATACTTCTCGTAATCGACACCATTGGGGATGATGCGCAGCAGTTCCTCCGCCGCGCCGTCGCGCCGCTGCAGGTCCTGATTGCCCGTATAGAGGGTGATGATCTGGTCACAGGCCTGGTAGCAGCATCGGCTGTAGGCCACGAAGGTATCGATCCACAGGTCCTTCAGGTCACGCTTCGGCTTGTCCAGTCCGAGACTGCCGCCCGGTGCCTCATAGAGCCAGTCGGCCATCGCGATCTCGATCCGGCGTTCATTGGTGTAGATGCCATGCTCGGTCAGCAGCACCGGCCGTCCGGTCTCCAGCTTCGCCCGCGCGGCAAACAGCCCCGCGTAACCTGTCGAGACCGTATGGAACACCTTTGCCTCCGGCATCGGCGACAGCAGGATGTTGAACAGGCCACCCAGCAGCGACCGCCAGGTCCAGAAGTAGTCGAGGAAGGAACTCTCGGGCATGTCCTCCCGGTACATCCGCAACAGCATCTGCCAGGCTGGCTCGGAATTCAGCAGGGTATCGCGCCCGAACGCCTTCCGGTGAGGCGCGAGGGTCTTCAGCAGGTGCGCGACATCTCTCAGATCCCCTGCCGCCTGCATGGATCTCAGCGCCGGTTCCATGTCGCTCAGATGCTGTTTCAACCGTCGTACCCTGCCACTGCCGGACGGCATCTTCTGCAGGAACACGTGACTGATGCCCCGGACGTTGTCCGGTACTTCGTAGCGGCGTTCCGGAGGTTTCTCCCCGGGCATCAGGCTGACGATATGGAACGTCAGATCGCTCTGCGCGCCCACAAGGTCATGCACCCAGCTCGACACGCCTCCGGCGACATAGGGGTAGGTGCCTTCCAGGACCAGGCACACGTCAACAGGTTCGAAATGATCAACGCGCGCCATCGGGTACCAGTGCCTCCCCACTCACCATGGCTTCGCGCGCAGCATCCGTCCGCTTCTCCATTGCCGAATTGCTGACATGGCCCTCCGGAGGATCGAGTTGCCGCTCGGCCTCTTCCAGTTCCCGTGTCGGATCCACACCCTGCCAGGCCGCGATCACGTCGCGCAGGCGATCACTGATCGTGGTATCAGCCAGCAGGTCATCCCCGAACCCGGCAACGGCATATCGCAGCCTGTCGAAGTCGCCCAGGCGGAACAGGGCCTCCATGTACCACGCCAGTTCACTGGGACGCAGGATTCCCTTTGCGAAACCTGCCTCGAACCAGCGTGCGGCTTCCGCCAGGCGATCCGTCCGCACCATCAGCCGACCAACCCCCAGCAGCGCATCCGCAAGCGTGGGTTCCAGATCCAGCGCCTTGCGATAGCACTCCTCGGCCTTGCGGCGGTTCTCTGCCTGCCGGTCACCATCGAGAATGCCGCTGAAGGCATAATTGTCGAAATGGCGGGCGACTTGCAGTTGAGCCACATGGTCACCTGAAGCCACTCTGGCGGCCTGCTCCAGTTCCATCGCCCGCTCAAGGAAGGCATTCTCGATGCTCGCGGCGGCAGTTGCCGCCTGCACCCGCACCGCCGGATTGCTGTCGGAAAGGGCTGACTGCAGCGCCGGGGCGAACTCGGGCTTGAAGTCGCGGGTCAGCAGCGAGATCACCGCCCGCTTCTGCTCGATGGAGCCGTACTGGAGAACATCGGTGAAGGAGGTGACATTCTCCTGCTTCGCCGAGTCGGCCAGACCCCGGGTCAGCATCTGGTAGAGCTTCTCCGATGGTGCATCGAAATGGTCGGGAAACAGGGAGGCATACCATTCCTCGAACGGCGTCGCGTTCCTGCGGAACTGGACATGCAGCAGCATCGCCAGCATGGTCCCCAGTGGCCCAAAGATGCTGAGGAATGCTGTCGTGACGAACACCAGCACCAGATAGCGGGAGTGGCCGCCGTTGGGTCGCACCTTCCAGGCGCCGAACCCCAGCAGAGCCACCGCAACGACGTGGACTGCCGCCGCGATCCAGGCCGGCCCGAGGCGCTCGTAAAGGAAATACAGGATGCCCGCCTCGACAATGGTCGCGAACAGGGCAATTCCCAGGATGGAAAGGGTCGCATGATCGCGTCCACCGACCGTCGCCTTGTGGCGTTCCCGGTCCTTTTCAATCCGTTCCAGTTCCGCTGCAATTGTTGCATCGGAAAGTGCAGCACCACTCATCCCCGGCCTGCCCGAAGTGCCGGTGTGTCCGGGTCGGCACCGGTCTCATGATCGGTGGGCGTGGAATGGATCGTCTTGGCGGTCGCCGTGATCTTCACGCCCTCCACCTCGGCTACCTCGAGATAGTGCATCACGGCACTGGCTATGCTTTCGGCCACCGATGCGCCTTCGGTCTCGGCGTTGACCGTTGGCAGGATCAGGGCGAATTCACGTCCGTTCTGCTTGTACTCGAATGCCTGTACCATGGGTGACATGTGCTGCTCGACAACGTCGCGCAGGGCCTTGATCACCGCATGGCGGCGGTTCTGGTGCAATACGTCCAGCCCCTCCGCCTTCAACTGGATCGCTGTGACGTCGATCCCCAGATTCTCGCCCAGGGTCTTCATGAATCGCGAATGCTGGCGATAGACCGTGTCACTCAGCAGCGTCCGGTCGTCATTGAAGTACATGTTGCCCTGTGCCTTGCGGAAGCGACGGGCGTTGGCGAATGCCGTGCCGACCCATTCGCTGAGAATGCGGAAGTTCTCCAGGGAGGAGACATGCAGGTCCAGGAAGCCAAGCCTCTCGATCTTCAGCATGCCGACGACTTCACCTGTATCCACGGACGTCAGAGGCCCGGCGAGAATCCCCTCCCCCGCCAGCAGCCGTTCATCGACCGTGTTGACGACGGACATGATGTGGCGGCGCCCCACCACCTCCTGGAAGATCGCGGTCGAGGAATCGAAGACTCGCGCATATGTGTCGTCGTCGTCCCACCCGTCGTTGGTCACGGCCTCGAGCACGCTGCCGTTCAGCAGGTAGAGCGAGAACTTGGTCGGTTGCATGACCGCGCGGACAAGATCGGCAATGCCGATGAGAACCTCACCGGGGCCAAGCTTCTCGATGGCCTTCGCCGCCTGGTAGAGGGTGAAGACCGTCTTCAGCTGGCCCGCGACGCGGACCTCCAGATGCTCCTTGGTATGCAGCAGTTGCTCGTAGGCGGCGGTAAGCACCTGCTCGCGCTCCGACGTTTCACTCAATTGCTGGGCAAGTTGCTGATTGCGCTGCCGCAGCCTTTCCCGCAGCAGGCCCACCATCAGGGCAACGATCAGCCAGAGCAGTGGCTCGGCGGCATATTGCCAGGCAATCAGGTAGTCCTCGCTGTTGAACGAGGTGAAATCGCCGCCGATGGCGTCGCGCACAGCGACCTCGAGGCCATTGTTGATGGCATCTTCCAGAATGGGTCCGATCAGGCGTGACCCGACAGACAGGGCGGACGACAGGAAGGCAGCGACCAGCCCCTCGAAGACGCCGTACTGGACGGAGATCAGGATCACCGGGATCCAGTAGGGGTTCGGGTTGACCGTCGCGAAACCGTCGATGCCGCCGATCAGATAGTCGATGCCCACGAGCAGCATCATGATCAGCGCGATTTCCAGATAGGCGACACCTTGAGCTGATTTCAGGAACCTGGACTCCTGCTTCACGATCGTGCGCGCGGCTTCTTCCTCACCGAAACCCAGCAACTGTCTGGCCTGTTCGGACTGCATGATCAGAACCTGACCAGCAGGTGACCGCCGAAGCGCGTGAAGACCGCGTCATCGCCGCGGCCCGAAACCCGGGAATGTCCGGCACGCAGGCCGAGTTGCGAATCCTCGGTCACTTCCCAGAACAGTTCGCCGCCGATGCTGGGGCCGATCCCGTCACCGATGCGATCGACCGACAGGCTGAGGAAGGTATTGTAGCGAAAGTCGGACCCGATCGCGTCACCCAGTGAAACGTCCAGCGAATGGAATTCGGTATCGGTCAGGGGCAACGGATTGAACGCATTGCCATTCGCGTCGCGGCGCGTCTCGATGCCACCGACATAGCGCCCGCTCATTGTGTACCCGACCGTCAGGTCTGCCGCTTCCCAGGGCACGCGATAGCGCAGGGCGCCGCCAATGTCGAAGGACGTTGCCGCCGTGTCGATGGTGTCGATACCGAAGCGGTTCAGGCTCGCCTCGGCCTCGGCGAACCAGCGGCGGCTGAGCTGATGTTCGTGGCGCAGACCGATGGCGTCCTGCAGCGCACCATCGACGATGCCTTCGACCAGTTCCCAGTACGAACGATGCAGGGTCAGGCGCAATGTGGTCCGGGTCTGCGGCGTCCGATAGTCATAGCGCAGCGCGGCACCCGGCGAACCGGCACCGGCGAGCAGCGTACCCTCCAGATCGTGACCCGGTGCGAGTTCGACCGCGCCATAGACTTCACCGCGCTGATGCGTCTCGCTGACGGCTTCCGTCACGCCATTGCTGCGCAGCACCTGATCATCATCCAGCCAGCGGTTCTCGACGCGGACCCCGAACTCCGTGGTCATGGACGTGATCACCCGGCCACTGCCCACGGTGATCCACTGGGTATCGCCCCCCTCCACGAACTGGATGTCACTGTCGATGCGAAGCTGTGAGCCGTTCTCCCGGTCCAGCGAGCGCCGGGCAGAAGCCAGTTCGCGCCGGTTCGGGTCCAGGTTGAGTGCCCGATCATACAGGCTGACCGCGCGTCGCCAGGACCCCACGCTCTCCTCCAGTGTCGCAAGCTCGACCAGCACGTCCGCATTCCCGGGCGCGGTCTGCTGCAGGTCCTGCAGATCGGAGCGCGCGGCATCCGTCTTGCCCTGCCGTGCCTTCAGACGCGCACGCAGCACGTCCAGCCGAAGGTCTTCCGCGGATCTGCCGTCGGCAGCGTCCTCGCCTGCCTCCGTCAGTGTGATCCGTGTCACGGCACCCTCGTGCCCGAACGCGAAGGTCACGGGTCGCGTGGCGACGATGAGCATGCTGTCGTAGCCAACCGAGACACTGCTGAGCCAGCCAGGCAGCTGCTCGGCGATCCCGTCAGCGACCCCGCTGTCAATCGGTTCCGCAAATCGCAGCAGCAGTTCCCGCTCGCTTGCCTCTGGCTCGATCATCACCGTCTTCGGCCAGTGAAACATGATGTCGGCACCTGCCGTGCCGGACGAGGTCTCGACGCGCGGTTGCAGCACAAGTTCAGTCACGATGGTGCTGCCCTGCTCGACCGTAGCGCTGGAAACCTCCGGCGGGACGCTGGGTCCCTTGAGCCTGAGCTGCTTCAGCGCGCGTTCCGCCGCCTCGTCCAGGCGCCGCTGAACTGCCGGGTCACGGTTCGGAGCCGGTACCGGGACAGCCGGTACACGCGCCGTCGTTGAAATCTCCCGTGAAGCCCCGGGAGGCACCAGAACGACTGATCGGTCCCGCTCAGCGCCTTGCGTTGCCCTGACCGGCGGCTGCAGGCTCAGCGCGGCTGTCGCGCCACCCGCCGTCGTCGTGCCGTCGAGCCGCACGGGACGGGCGGTGATCTCCACAGCAAGGACGTTGCCGTCGATCTGAACGGCAAACTGGGCCTCCCGCCGTGTGGTGATCGCAATGGAGCGCGCGCGCTTGTCGATTCCAACCACCCAATTGGCCAGCCGCTGTCGCAAGGCGCCTATGAAGGGGCTGTTGAACTCCTGATCGAACCGCAGGACCAGTTGACGGCTGCTGCGGTCGATCTCGGCATGGAATGGGCCGGGCCACGAAAACTCGAGCCGTGCCATGGAGCCCAGATCGGCTGAAAGCACGCGCACCAGTGGCGCATCAACCGCTGCGGACTGCCCGATGCCGCCGGTGACCGGCAAGGTGATCAGCGCAAGCACCAGCAGGGCGCGGGACAGTAGTGTCCCCGCCCTTCCCGTTCCATCGCGAAACGCCAACATCCTACGCACGCAAGCCATATCCCCGGATCGTATCCAGTGTGCACTTTGCACAATAGACCAATTCAACCCCTGTCTAATGCAAGTTGATGACCAGCAAGCTAACGCTTCCGAAACCGGAAGTGGTTGAATTGAAACAACACACGTCCGCTACGGCACAATGCCGGAGCCATCACTGACGACCGACGCGCGACGCCTCGCGATATTGTCGAGCCAGTTGCCATAGAATGCCTGGCCATCCTTTTGCCAGTGCGCCACTGGTTGGGCGGTGTCGTCATCGTTCGGATAGTAGTTCAGCGGCAGGTCTATCGGCGCGCCGGTATTCTTGTCACGATCATATTCGCGCTTCAGGGTATCGGCGTCATATTCGAAGTGATTGAGCATGTAGACACAGCCCTTCGCCGGGTCCTCGAGCAGGCATATCCCCGCTTCGGCGCTCTCCGCCAGAACCACCAGACCAGTGTCAGGTGGCAGATCCTCCCGACGGGTCTCGGAATGTCGGGACACCGGAACCGCGAAGGGCCTGCTTACGCCATGCAGCACCGATCCTTCATCCAGTACTGCATGAGAGAATACACCGAACCTCTTGGAACTCAATACGTGCTTCGGCATTCCGTAATAGTGCTTCAATGCTGCCTGTGCGCCCCAGCAGATGCTGAACACACCCAGGTGACGCTGTCCGATCCAGTCCAGGATCAGTTCCATCTCTGACCAGTAGGGCACTTCTTCGAAGGGCACCTGCTCGACCGGTGCGCCTGTGATGATCAATCCGTCGAAATCGAAATCCCGGACCTCCTCGAAGCTGCGATAGAACCGCCGCAGATGGTCGACCGGGGTGTTCGCGGACATGTAGTCGGGCTGTCGCACGCGATCCATGTAGGCACTTGTGGCAAACAGCACGACCGCCACGTCGTGTGTCTCATGCGCCAGCATCCGGATCAGCTGCACTTCGGTCGCGATCTTGTCGGGCATCAGGTTCAGGATGCCGATCCGAAGCGCGGTAGCGGGAGCCGAATCAGGCGCAGCGACTTCCGTCACCGACAGACCCTCCTGACGCAATTGCGGCAGACAGGGCAGACCTTCGGGCAGGAACAGTGTCATTTCGCAACGCTCCCCGCCGGATCAGGCCGCAGCCC
>CAXBNO010000051.1:0-10877 GCA_963976775.1 uncultured Kordiimonadales bacterium | reverse complement strand
GGTGGCGTTGACAGCGCCGATCAGACGCGGTCCGCTCATCACCACAAGCAGAACACCGGCCGCCGCAATCAGCAGGCCGCCGGTGGAGGAACCAAAGGGTATGCCGCCCGAACGCCTGCGGCGCTTAAGTGCCATAATACTTTCCGTAACCCCGGTAGTAGTAATAGGAGTCACTGTAATTGTACTTCTGGTGGCGGCGAATATCGACCCGCGTCATGGCTACGCCGGCCAGGTCGCCATTGGCTTCCTGCACCTGTCGGATACCGGCGAGCACGGCCTCCCGCCGGGTCGAGCCCCAGCGCACCAGGAAGACCGCCTTGTCGACATGGCGCAACAGGACAAGCGCATCGGATACCGGCAGCACCGGAGGGGTATCGAGGATGACGAGGTCATAGCGACGGCTCAGTTCCTCGATCAGCTGGCGCATGGCATTCGAACCGAGCGCGTCCGGCGGGTTCGGCACCTTGGCACCGGCAGTGATGTAGTGCAGACCGGACTTCAGATCGATCTCGATCGCGTCATCGATCTCGACCGCGCCGGTCAGGATTTCGGCCACACCCTTGCCGTTCGGCACACCGAGTGACTCGTTGACCGAGGGCTTGCGCAGGTCGCAATCGAGCAGGATGGTGCGCTGACCGGCCTTGGCGGAGGCACGGGCCACCGACACGGCCGTAGCGGTCTTGCCTTCGGCCGGCACGGAGGAGGTGAACAATATGGATTTCGGGCGCTGGTCGATGCTCGAAAGCATCAGTGCGGTTCGGATCGTTCTTATCGCCTCGGAATAGAGTGAGTTCGGCTCGTCGATCACGAAATCCTCGGGCGTGGAGCGGCGACTGTCGAGCATGGACAGGCGCGGCACCAGGCCGAGAGCCGGTACATAGGCGAGCTGCTGAAGCTGCTGCAGCGACCGGAAACCGGAGTCCATGTATTCGATAAGGAAGACCACCAGCACGCCCATGATGGCGGAGCCGACAAGGGCGGCGATGATCGTCAGGCTCCGGCGCGGAAAGCTCGGCTCCAGCGGGGTGCCGGCACTGTTGATGACGCGGGCGCTCGCCTGCTGCGGGCTGCGCTCCTGCAGGTCCACTTCCTTGAAGCGGCTGAGGACCGTGTCGTAGAGTTGCTTGGCGGCATTTCGCTCGGATTCCAGCGACCGCAGCGTCACTTCGGAGTCCGTCTGTTCGGCAACCTGGAAGGCCAGCGCCTCGATCTCGGTGTTCAGATTCTCCACCTTCACCCGCGACAGTTCCAGCTTGTTGTCGAGCGCGATGACGATCTTGGTGATCTCGGAGCGGATGGCGACCTGCAGATCAGCCAGCTCGGCGCGCTTCAGCTGCAGCCGGGGATGCTGGTCACGCAACTGGGTGCGCAGCTCCGCAATCTCTCGCAGCACTTCCGCCTCCTGCTCCCGCAGGCGGACGATCAGCGTCGAGTCCAGCACCGCTGTCACGCTTTCGATGCCGTCGGCACCTTCGTTCAGCAGCCGCTTGACCTGGGCAACACGTGCTTCCGCCTCGGCCTGAAGTTCCCGTGCACCGACGCGCTGGCGGTTCAGTTCCGCAAGCTGCTCCTGCAGCAGCGTGGTCTGATTGCGATACTCGACGACGCCGTGATCGCGGCGGAACTGCTCCAGTGCCTGTTCGGAGTCCAGGTAGTCCGCCTTCAGGCGCTCGGCCTCGTTGCCGAGGAAATTGGAGGCATTCGACGTCGCTTCGCTCTTCTCCGTGCGCGTCGAGTCGACGTAGACCTGCGCGAAGGCGTTCGCGATCTCCCGGGCGAACGCCGGCTTGTCGGAAATGAAACTGATCGAGATGGTGCGTGCCCGTTCAGAGGGATCAACGCCGAGATTCCCGAGCAGACCCTTCAGGACCGTCTGTTTCTCGAACGTCGCGCGCTCCTCCGGCGTCATGCTTTCCAGCACCGAAAGCTGCGGGCTTTCCTGCGAACCACCGCGCAGGGTGTCCAGCGCACCGCGCACACCTTCGACCACGGGATCGGGCAGAGCACTCTTCACGGCAGCCTTGATGCTGGCGAACAGGGAAGCCTGATCCGGGTCTCCCCACCAGAGAGCGGAAGGATCCTCGAACAGGCCCATGCGCCTGGCGACTTCCTCCGCCGCGAAGGTGGAGGAGATGATGGCTGCCTGCGTTTCGTTGTAATAGAAATCCTGCTGCCCCTGCTGCAGCACGTCCTGGATGTTGACGACGCGCTGGTCCTGGATGCCGATCTCGACCTCGGCAGTGGCGACGTACAGCGGGGTCCGGGTCTCGACCCAGTAGTAGGCTAGGGCAGTCACGAAAAGCATGATGGCGAGGATGATCAGCTTCCGCCGCCACACCACACCGAAGACATGGCGGAAGCTGATCAGCGACTGGCCGCCCTGCGACTGCGCCATGAAGGGCGGCAGTTCCGAGGAATCATCCATGTGCTGTGCCTGCTGCAGAAAACTCACGCTTGCCATTTTGCCTGTCCGTCTCGGTTCCACGAGCCCGGTCTGAAAACGAATCACAAACTACGATCATAGACCTGAATTCACAATTCTTTCAGAACCTTACCGGATCATTCTGATATCTGGGCGCAAGATTACGTTAGGAAACGGTTCGCAATTTGCGGCTCTTCACCATTCTCACACTACATGTAGCGACGCCGAAACGTTGCCACACCAGATAACGTGCCTGTTCCGATGCCTCTGCAATGTATTAAGCAACCGTTATGCCAGAATCGGTGAGGGCGACTGCATCGCCCGCAAAAAGCGGCCAACCAGTGTGGCAGGACGCACTGAATCGTCCCGAATCCGCACAGTTCGCGTGCTGAACGGACCGGAAGCCGGACAGGTGACCGACAGATCGGCGGCAGATCAGTTGATGGCGCTGAGCGGCCTGTCGCGCAATCTGTCTCGATATGAGGTCATGAAGGCCTCGAATTGATCGACCTGGGCAATTTCGGCGGCCAGATTGCGAAATTCCGCGCTGTCACGACGGTCTTCGGCAGTGACCACCTGGAACGATGGCCATTCCGGCTGTCCCTGCATCCGTTCACCAAATGACCGGCGCAGTTCCGCCAGCGCGGTACGGTCCCCGGCCAGGGAACTGGCGATGGCAAAGCGCAGGATGTCCCGCCGGGAGTCCTTGTCCAGCGGCTGTGACCCTTCCCTGAGTGATGCAAGCTTCGGCGCTAGGGAAACGGCAGCACGCGCCCACTTGCGGCCCCGCCAGAGGATCTCGGTGCGGACATTGTCGACGTCATCGCCCGACAGCCCGGCCAGCAGGATGAGCGCCCTGTCGTAGCTTCCGATCTCGGTCTGTGCCCGGGCTTCCAGCAGCAGGCGTTCGCGCCGCATGCTCTCGCTCATCGACAGGTTCCGCGTACTCCGCAGCGCCTCGATCGCATCCTTGGGGCGCCCGTCCAGCAGGTTCAGCACGGCAAGCCGGGTGCCGACCCGTGCCTTCTCGTCCCCGTTCAGGCGATGCAGGATCTGATGCTCCAGCAGTTTCGACGCCTCGCCCAGCAGTTCCACGGCGGCCAGCCGATCCGCCAGTCGGCGGATCATCCGGTCACCACGCTCGCCATCCGGCGTCAGCTCGCGGAACTCGTAATACAGCGCCATGGCGGTGACAGGCGACATCTCCGCCCCCTCCCCGCGCTCGAACAACCCGGCGAAGACTTCCTTCATCTCACCGGCCAGGGCCTGCGCTTCAGGCATGTCCGGGAACTGCTCGACCGTCTGCCGCATGGCCATCAGACCCTTGCGGAACTGGCCGTCCTGCACATACAGGTCCGCCAGTCGCTGCATCAGCTCGAACTCGAACACGTCACCACGCCAGGAAAACCGCAACTGCTCCAGCCGCTCGATCGCCTCCGCCATGTCGATGCGTTCTTCGTCCAGCAGCAGATTGGTCTCGGCATAGATTGCCCGTGCGCGGACCGGTCGATAGGGGCTCTGGGCCAGTTCGGTATAGAGCGCCCCGGCGTCTTCCATGTCACCGGTCATCGCGTGAATGCGGGCGGCAAGCAGTTTTGCTTCCTCCCGTCGCGACTCCGTTCCGGAGTGGCGCAGCAGCGCGGAGACCTGTTCTCCGGCAAGTTTCGGGTCGTTCAGGGCGAGTGCGGTCTCGGCAAAGGCGAGCCGCAGTTCCGGCTGCATCTCCTCCGGCATCGTCGACATGACCGGCATGCCGCCCCTGAACTCCCGCCGCGCCTCCGAGAACTCGCGCCGCTTGGCGGCCAGAAGGCCACGAAACAGGGCAACGTCCTGCGCGCTCTGCAGTTTCGGATGACGCAGATCACCTGCCGCTTCGCCATACTTGCCGGCGAACAGCCGGGCGACGCCGCGCAGGGCGCGATAGGACGGGTCCGTGTCGGCGTACTTGTCCTCATCCTCGATCCGGTCCATCACGCCCAGCGCTTCCTGTGCCAGACGGTGCCCGACCAGGAAACGGGCCAGGGCCAGCCGCTCCCCGTTCCGCGCCGCCGGAGTCGCGACCGCGATGCGGTACATCAGTTCCTGACGCTTCTCGTCAATGTCATAGTCACCCTGCCACGCCGCCAGATCGAAGACACTCTTTGGTCCCGTGTTCCCTGCCTCGCCCGTGATGCCCGGCGGCTGCCCTGCTGCGGGTCGCGCCACCTTCTCACTCTCCTCGGCCAGAAACAGGGTCTCACGACCACCGATCGACAGCCCACGCTCGGTGGTATCGATGTTCAGGGCCTCCGCATGGAACCGGATCGCGATACCCTGCTGGGTTGGCGGCATGTCGAACAGAACGTAGCGTCTGGCCGGATGGACACCCAGACCAGCCTCCAGCACCGGCACCAGAGCCAGCCTGTCCCCGACGATCGGGTCGTCGATCAGGATCGGCGTTCCCGCATCCGCAATGGGCGCGAAGATACGCGGTCCGGACGGTGCGTCGGCCTGTGCCTCCAGGCGGATCGCGGTCTCCGCACGGCCCCGGCCACCCCCGATGTCCACGACCCAGTCGTTGCCATCGACGGTAACCGACAGAGCCGCCCCTGCGGCTATGTCGATGCGAACCACCGATCCGCTGGCAGATGGCTCCGCCACCACGCGCTCGACCGGTCCCTGGGCCATGGCACCCTGCGGGCCAGGCTCGATCTTCCTGTCCTGGCCAAATGCCAGCCAGACGTGCTCGCCGCGATGCACCGCCACGGCCGCCACCCGCTCCGGCCAGTGGAAGCGCATGATCGTGCGTCCGGGACGCAGGTCATAGCTCACCTGCACGGCATCGGGATCGACTGGAGCGGTTTCGGGCGCGGCGACCGGTTCACGGAACGACGGACGCGGGCCGACCTTCGGTGCCGATGCTGGCTCTGACCTGGTCTTGGCCGGTGTCGCGGCGGCTTGGGATTTGCCTGTCGAGCGCTTCGGCGTGGCCCTGTTCGCCACGGTAGCCGCCCTCGGCTTCTCGGAAACATCAAGCACCACCTTGCCGCCTGCCTTGAAGTGCTTGCCGAGGCTGCCGCCCTTCAGGACCAGCCGCACCGTGCGACCGTCGTCCAGTGCCTCGACGGACTGGATGGCCCGGGCACCAATGGTGCGGAAAGCGGAAAGGTCGAAGTCCGCCGCACGGGCAAATGTCACATCAATGGCCTCGCCGGTAGCCGAGACCTCGTAGGCCGCAGCCTCGGGCCAGTCGAACACCACACGGCTGAAACCTGGATGATCACCGAAACGGACGCGCACATTGTCCGCCGCCTGGGCCAGACCTGTCAGCGCGGTCAGCCCGATGACGATCATGAACGGAAGGAATCGCAGCACTCTGTTGGTCATGTCTTCGGCTCCTGCGGCTGTCGCACCGCAATCTCAAGTCGGAAAGCATCCAGCCCGCCATCAATGCGGGTTTCGATCGGAACGGACCCGTCCGGTCCGGTCCCCAGCGCACGGGCTGCCGCCTGCGCGCGGGCCAGACCAACGTCATAGACCCCGAAACCCGAGGCGCGGGCCTCGGCTTCGGCCGGGAACAGCGCCCTTACGGACACTTCGAGGCCGGAGCCGGCAAGGTAGTCACCCAGCAACGGCAGGAAGTCCGCAGCCCGTTCGTCGCTTACCGTCGGACGCAGCAGTACGCCCTGGTCGTTTGAACGGACATTCAGCGGCCAGTTGCCTGCCAGCGCCTCCGCCCGAATGACCGTGGCGAGATAGCGGGTATTGCCCGGCAGATCCCGAAGGTCGCGCAGCACACCGGTGGCTGGTAGCGGCGGCTCGGCCTGGACCAGGCTCCAGGCGCCCCTTGCCTTGCCGAGATCGTCCAGCAGGTCCTCCACGCGCGGCGTGTCGAATTCGGACATGGACAGCATCAGCACGAAGAATCCGGTCAGGACCGCAGCCAGGTCCGCGAAGGCGATCAGCCAGGAGGATCGGCTCATGTGGCCCCCTCCCCGTTTCGGCCCAGCACAAGTCGCAGATCGGAGGCAGCATCCTGATCCTCGATCCGCACGGCAAATGCCGAGGCATCAACACCTGCGCGGACCAGGTCGCGGCCCAGGGCGGCAGCCCTGCGGATCGCGAGATCGGACGACCCGCCGGGGGGCACCACCAGGGTGAGCGAAAGTCCGTCTGTCCGCCCGACGCCCGCCAGCACCTCCGCCATGCGTCGCATCACGGACAGGCGCTGGGTACGGAGCACGGCAGTGTCATCCTGAAAGACGCGGCGCAGCGGCAGGCTGACCACCAGGTCACCGTCGGCAGAGGCAATCACGCTCAGGTCCGGTGCCAGTTCGCGCGGGAAGATATCGCTCAGGCGTTGTTCCAGCTCGTCCGCGACCAGCACCATCGGTCGCTGAACCAGGGCCGGACGTGGCTGAACGGGCAGGCCGAGACCGGCCAGTACCGCCTCTGTCCTGACGGTCGAGATCTCGGCCCTGGCGTTCAGGAGAATGAAGAATGCAAACAGGATCAGATAGAGCGAGAGGAAGAGGGTGCTGTTGCCCATCGCACGCCGTTCCGCCGGATCCATGATGGAGACGAGTCCCTCTTGCGGTTCCGGCACCCACTGCGGCACGGGTTCAGGCGCTTCCGGAACATCATCCGGTGCTCCCGCGTCCTGTTGTGTCCTGCTGTCGCTCTCGCGCACCATGGCTATGCCGGGCCTTCCTGAAATGGGTAGAGCCACATCATCGGCGGTCATGGTTAAGAAGCGGTGAAGCGCGCTCAGTTCTGCTTGATCACGCTTTCGATGGCCTTCCGATCCGCGAGTTCGATCGTCAGTTCCTGTGCCCGGCGCGGGGTCATGTTGGCCATGATCGCCGCGATCTTGTTCTCCTTCATGCCGCCAGCGACTTCCAGCAGCACTTCCATGTCGATTTCCTCGAAGATGCGGGCGGCATCCTTCGGCTTCATGCTCTCGTAGACCTTCACCAGCCGGCGCATCTGCTCCGTCTCGGCGGCGTCATGGCGCTCGACAAACTTCTCGATGCGGGTCTCCAGCGCCTGCAGGGTCTCGATCTTCTCGTCGATCCGCTGCTCGGTCGCCTCCAGCAGGTTCTCGCGCACGTCCAGACCACGCGCCCGCTGCTCGATCTCGTCACGCCGCCGCGCCAGATTCTCCAGCAAGGCAATCTCGGCAGGCGAGAAGGTGGAGGGGTCACGATTGGCCAAGCTGTCCGCCGGGTATGGCGAAGCCTCTTCGGACTCCCCGCTCGCCGCCTCTTCCCCGGTCGTTGCAGCCGCCATCCTGGTTTCCGTTGCGGGGGCGGGATCATCTGCGGCGACAGCCTGCGGCAGTCCGATCACGGGCGACACCACGCCCTCGCTGTCCACCAGGTAGGTGACCTTCAGGCCAAGCACCAGAGTGGCTGCAACCAGAGTGGCAGGCAGAATTCGAACGCCGGGAAGTCGCATGGGATTACCTTACCTGTCTCAGTGCCTTGAGGAGCTTCGATTCCGCATCGCCACGGCCCTCACGTTCCGCGCGGGTCGGTGTGCCACTGGCGGGTGCATCTGCAGGGCGGGCCGGTGCAGCGGTCGCCGCGCTCTTGCGGTTGTCCACGCCCTTCTCGATCCGGTCGGCCACTCGCTCACCCGAAGTGGTGACAAGCTGCAGTTCGTCCAGCATGTCCCGGGCCTTGGCCACCCTGGCTTCCAGCTCCTGGCCTACGGCACCGGCCGTGTTCTTCAGTTCGTCGATGCTGGACCGCGCGCGCTCCGTCGACTGGTCGAAGGACTGCACCAGGGCCGCCATGTCGCCCTGCGCGTTGCGCAACTGGCCAAGACGACGGTTCAGCATGAAGCAATAGATCACCGTGGCGGTCAGCAACACGACCAGCAGCACATCCAGCAGCAGGTTCATGTCCATGGTCATGATCCGTCTCCCAGTTTGCGGTAGGCACGATCAATCTTCACCGAGATGTTCTGACCCCGACGCCCCATGTTTCCAGCAGCCATCGGAATGCCACCGCAATTGAGGCGGATCGCGCTCTCCGGCGAGGCATTGAGCATCATGGTGTCGCCCACCTTCATGCGCATGACCTTCGACAGCGGCAGGGTTTGCTCGTCCAGTACCGCCACCAGATCCACGTCGGTCTTCCAGAGTTCGGTGGCCAGATGGTTTTCCCAGATCGAGTCACGACCGAACTTCTCACCCATGAACATCTGCAGCAGCAGTTCACGAATGGGCTCCAGTGTGGCGTAGGGCAGCAGCACATCGAGCCGCCACCATCCGCTCCACCAGATTGCGTTCGATGGTGGTATAGGGCCGCCCCTCGATCCGCATGGCGGCGGTGCCGCGACGGCCGCCCAGCAGCACATCGACGATGGAGTAGATCAGGGAGGAATCGACGGTGATCAGGCCGTAGTTGTCCCATTCCACGGCGCGAAACACCGACAGGATCGCGGGCAGCGGGATCGAGTTCAGGTAGTCGCCGAACCTGACGGAGGTGATGTTGTCCAGCGCCACCTCGACATTGTCGGACGTGAAGTTGCGCAGGCTGGTGGTCATCATGCGCACCAGCCTGTCGAACACGACCTCCAGCATCGGCAGGCGTTCGTAGTTGACCAGCGCGGAGTTGATGATCGCCTTGATGCCGGACTTCTCGCCGTCATCATCGCCGTCGGCATCGAAGCCGAGCAGGCTGTCGATCTCATCCTGGTTCAGGATCCGGTTGTTTGCCCCGAAGGAACTTTCCAGATCATCGCCAAGCCCTGCGTCGCTGTCATCTGCCTCGGGTTCAACCGCTTCGGCCTTGTCTTCTTCAGCCATTCAAAAACGCTTTCTGCATTTTGGGTTACGAACTTCTGCGCCCCGATCCATCACTGGATCAGCATTTCCTTGAACAGGACGTCGCGTACCCGCGCCGGGCGCACCGACTGGTTGACGCGGATCATCAGCTCTTCCTTCAGGCGGTAGACACCTGCGGAGCCCTGCAGGTCTTCCCGGCGCAGTTCGCGCAGGTAGACCTGGAAATGATCGACGATGCGCGGCATCACCTTCTCGACACGCTGCACGATGCTGCGGTCACCGAATTCCAGCGCGACGCGGATCTTCAGGTAACGCGGCTGGCGACCATCGGTGTTCAGGTTCACCAGCATGTCGGGCAGTTCATAGAAGATCAGGTCACTGCCGGCGTAGGTCACCTTGCCGTAGCTTACCGCCCCGCCGCCGTGGCCGCCGCTGTCGTCGGCCTCCGCCTCACCATGCCCACCGCCATGGCCTTCATCTTCCTTGGCAGCATCGCTGGAACTGGCGGCCTGGGCCTCACCGGTGGAGCCACCGCCCAGCAGCATGAAGGCTGCGCCGCCGCCGCCCAGCAGCACCAGTACGGGCAGCGCCACGAACAGCACAAGCACCTTGCCGCTCAGCCTGCGCTTCTTCGCCTGATCGTCGGCAGCCCCTTCTGCGCCTCCCGAGACAGCCGTCTCTTCCAACTCTTCAGCCATGATGCGGACCTCGCGCGGGTTCAGTGAACTGGCGTGAAGGTAGGCTGTCTCGGTTAACAAAGTGTTGGGATCGCCGTTGACACGTCACGAACCGGCAGGACTTGCCCACCGAACCTCCCCTTCTTGCCGCCTTCCTCCCGGTCCGAAATCATAATACAGTAATTTCAATGACTTAATTCTGGCACACCGGATGCATTGCCCCTGACCAGCAACGTCTCAGGAGCTTTCGGCAAACGCCATGGGTATCGAAAACGCAATTCTGGTCGGACTTTCCCGTCAGGTGGCCCTCAGCCGCCAGATGGACATCGTCGCCAACAACATCGCCAACATGAACACCGTGGGCTTCCGGGCCGAGCAGGTCATGTTCCGCGAGTTCCTGGTGGACACCAAGGAAGGCGACAGCATCTCCTACGTCCAGGATTACGGCGTTGCCATGAATGTGGCCGACGGACCGCTGCAGTCCACCACCAACCCGCTGGATGTTGCCGTGTCCGGCAAGGGATACCTGGTCGTGCAGACCCAGGACGGCGAGAAATACACCCGCAACGGCCACCTGCGCCTGGATGACCAGGGGCGGCTGGTGACCATGGACGGCAACCCGCTGCTGGACATCGAGGGCAAGGAGATCGAGTTCGCCGACCCGACCGTCTCCGTCGATATCGCCCGCGACGGCACGATCACCGCCGCCGACGGCGAGACCTTCCGCCTGCAGCTCGTCGGCTTCGACAACGAGCAGGACCTGGAGAAGGCCGAGGGCGGCCTTTACGAGACCGACCAGGCTCCGTTCGAGATCGAGAACCCGCAGATCCTGCAGGGCATGCTGGAATCCAGCAACGTCAATTCCATCACCGAAATGACCCGGATGATCGCCGTGCAGCGGGCCTACGAGGCCATGCAGCAGATGGTGAAATCCGACCACGACATTCAGCGGGACGCCATCGGTCGTCTTGGCCAGGTCACCTGAGCAGTCCCCGAGGAGTATTGA
>CAXBNO010000050.1:0-10908 GCA_963976775.1 uncultured Kordiimonadales bacterium | reverse complement strand
CTGGTCACCGGCGGAAAACCACGATCCGGCCTTGTCGACGACCCCGGCCTTCACGCCATGGTCGATCAGTTCGCCGGTCTTGGAAATGCCGCTCCCGTACATGATGTCGAATTCGACCACGCGGAACGGCGGTGCCACCTTGTTCTTCACCACCTTCACGCGGGTCTGGTTGCCGACAACGTCATCGCGGTTCTTGATCGCGCCGATGCGACGGATGTCGAGACGCACCGAGGCATAGAACTTCAGCGCATTGCCGCCCGATGTGGTCTCCGGGCTGCCGAACATCACACCGATCTTGAGGCGGATCTGATTGATGAAGACGACCATGCAGTTGGTGCGGGAGATCGAGGAAGTCAGCTTCCGCAGGGCCTGGCTCATCAGCCGCGCCTGCAGGCCGACATGGGAATCCCCCATCTCGCCTTCGAGCTCCGCCTGCGGTACCAGGGCCGCCACCGAGTCGATCACCACCACGTCGACCGCACCCGAACGCACCAGCGTGTCGGCGATCTCCAGTGCCTGCTCGCCGGTGTCCGGCTGGGAGATGATCAGGTCATCGATATTGACCCCCAGCTTCTTCGCGTAGGCCGGGTCCAGCGCATGTTCCGCATCGATGAAGGCGCAGGTGCCACCCTTCTTCTGGGCTTCGGCAATGACATGCAGGGTCAGGGTGGTCTTGCCCGAGCTTTCCGGGCCGTAGATCTCCACCACGCGGCCCTTCGGCAGGCCGCCGATGCCCAGCGCCATGTCGAGGCCGAGGGAACCGGTGGAGATCGAGGCGACATTCATCGCCTCCCGCTGGCCAAGGCGCATCACCGAGCCCTTGCCAAAGGCGCGTTCGATCTGGCTCAGGGCCGCATCAAGGGCCTTGGATTTGTCTGACACGCTCCGACCTTCCTTATCAACGAGACGCAAAGCTGATTGCGACATGTTTCCGCTCCCTTATTTCACAGGCTGCTCTTCAGGTACAATTGCATTCAATGTACCCATTTTGTTCCTGTTGCAAAGCGGTTTCATCAAGTCTTTGAAAAGGTGCAGGTAAATGGCATTTGTACGATGAATGTTCTTGCTTGAATCGGCAGTGGAACATCTGGCCGGTACATGGGTGTAGCAGTACCCGAATCAGCCGCCGAGCTGTTCCTTCACCTTGGCCGCCAGGTCCTTCAGGCTGAAGGGCTTGGCCAGGAACTCGACGTCGGTCAGGTCATCGCCGAGGCTGCGGCGGAAGGCTTCCTCGGCATAGCCCGAAATGAAGACGGCGCGGATGTCGGGCCGCAGTTCCCGTGCCCGGCGGATCAGGGTGGGGCCATCCATGTTCGGCATCACCACGTCGCTGACCATCAGATCGATCTCGTGCTCGCCGTTGCTGATGATCTCCAGCGCGGTATCGCCGCTGTCGGCCTCCAGAACCGTGTAGCCCTTGTTGCGCAAGGCCCTGACCGCGAACATGCGCACTGCATCCTCGTCCTCCACCAGCAGGATGGTGCCCTGGCCGGTGAGATCGACGCTGGCGCGACGACTGCTGGCCCGTACGGCCTCCGGATCCTCGTCGATCCGCGGCAGCAGGATGCGGAACGTCGTCCCGGACTCCACCTTGCTTTCCACCAGCACGTAGCCGCCGGTCTGGCGCACGATCCCGTAGACGGTGGCAAGGCCAAGGCCGGTGCCCTGCCCGACTTCCTTCGTGGTGAAGAAGGGCTCGAAGATCTTGGCCATGTTCTCGTCGGAGATGCCGTGACCGGAATCGATCACCGCGATCTCCACGTAGTTGCCGACGGGCATGATCTCGTCGCCGACCGGTTCCGGCACGTCGATGCGCACGTTGCGGGTTTCCAGCGAGACCGTCCCGCCGGATCGCATGGCATCGCGCGCGTTGACGACCAGGTTCGTCACCACCTGCTCGATCTGTCCCTGGTCCACCTTGACCAATCCCAGATCGCGATCATGCACGATGCGCAGGTTCAGATGTTCCCCGATCAGGCGCCGCAGCAAATCCGACAGGTCGGCCAGAACGTCGGTCAGGTTCAGGACCTTGGGGCGCAGGGTCTGGCGCCGGGAGAAGGCGAGAAGCTGCCGCACCAGCGCGGCGGCGCGGTTGGCATTCTGCTTGATATGGACGATGTCGGCATAGGATGGATCACCCGGCGGGTGCCGCATCAGCAGCAGGTCGGAAAAGCCGATCATCGCCGTCAGCAGGTTGTTGAAATCATGCGCGATACCGCCCGCCAGCTGCCCGACGGCCTGCATCTTCTGACTCTGCGCGAACTGTGCTTCCAGGCTGCGCTGTTCTGTGGCGTCGATGAGATAGAACACGACGACACGTTCGTCGTCGATGCGATCCAGCCAGGTGCCATGGATGCGCGCGACCCGTGCCGCACTGCCGGCGAGCTTCACTTCCACCGGTTCAACCGCTGCATTTCCGTCCATCAACTGCGTCTGGCGCAAAAGGGCGGCGTCCCTGTCCTTCTCATCGACGAATTCGACCCAGTTGCGACCGATCTCATTGCCTCTGGAGCCGAACATGCGGCCAACCGCGCCGTTTGCCCTGATGATGCTGCCGTCTTCGGTGACGACGATGATCCCGATTGGCGCACCATTGCCGAAACGCTCGAAATTGTGCCGGATATGCGCAATCTCCTGGCGGAGTTCCGCGATCACATCCGGATCTGCAAGAGGAGCTTCGGGGTGGACAGCAGCGGACTCCGGCTGCTCGGGCTCGGGTTCGACCAGTTCCTCCACCGGCTGGATGTCGGCTGCCGTCACTTCGGGTATCGGCGGGGGCACCTGAGCACGCCTGCCGTCCCGTGTTCCCAGGCTGCGGCGACGAAAGATCACCGGCAGCATGCCGATGAACAGGGCGGCGACCAGAACGCCGAGGATTTCCCGGCTCAGATCGAGTTGACCGGCGGCGAGCAGCAGGCCCAGCAGGATGCCAAGCATGGCCATGGCGAGCGCCATCATCGGTGGCCGGCCCGTGGCACGGTCCTGCCCGGAGGTCAGGTTTGGCGGTGTGCTGATCTGGTCGGTCAATTCCGGATGCTCCGCGCAGGTGTGCGCCCGCCGCTGTAACTCTGGCTCAGGTTCATGACATAGCTTATCACTTCCGCCACGGCCTTGTAGTGCTCTGGCGGTATTTCCTCGTCCAGTTCCACAACGGCGTGCAGTGCGCGCGCAAGCAGACGGTTCTCGACGACGGGAACGGCATTGTCTTCCGCGACCTGCCTGATGTTCAGCGCAACCTGATCGACACCCTTCGCCACGCAGACCGGTGCGGCCATGGCCGACATGTCGTATTTCAGCGCCACGGCAAAATGCGTCGGGTTGGCGATCACGACACTGGCTTCCGGCACAGCGGCCATCATGCGGCGGCGGGAGCGTTCCATGCGGATGGCGCGGATCTTCTGCTTGATCATCGGGTCGCCGTCCGACTGCTTCTGCTCATCCTTGATGTCGCGGCGGGACATGCGCAGGTCCTGCCGTGTCTTCCACTTCTGATAGGCGAAGTCGGCCGCCGCGATCACGGTCATCACCGCCAGCACGCCACCGACCATGGTCAGCGCCTCGCCGCGGACGAATTCCAGAATGCCGAGGGGCGGGACGGAGATCAGCTGGGGCAGGCTGTCGAAGTCCGGCCAGATCAGCGAGAAGGCGACAAAGGCGACCAGGGTCAGCTTCAGGATGCCCTTGCCGAACTCCAGCAACGAATTGATGGAGAAGAGGCGCTTCAGCCCGGCGATGGGAGATATCTTGGAAAGCTGCGGCTTGATCTTCTCCGGCGTCAGCTGGATCGGATGCTGCACAGCCGTGCTGATCACCGCCAGGATCATCAGCACGCCCATGATCGGCAGCACGGCGTAGGCGACACTGCCGACCACATCGCTGAGCAGGCCCTGCATCGCCCCGGCATCGACGATGATCAGGTCCGGGGAAGCGACGAAGGCGCGCATGCCGGTGAACAGGATCGCCCCGGCATTGCCGATCATGAACATCAGCAGCGCGGCGGTGCCGATCATCATGAACCAGTGACCGACTTCCTGGCTCTTGGCCACCTGGCCCTTCTTCAGGGCCTCCTGCAGTTTCTGGTCTGTCGGTTCTTCGGTCTTTTCCGACTTGTCCTGCCCATCATCGGCCATTCGTTCCCCCTATTGCACCAGGAACATGGCAAGGCCGCTCTCGAAGTGGTCCAGGAACCACATCATGCTGGCCCCCAGGACCATCATCATGATGACGAAGGCGAGCATGATCTGCAGCGGCATGACGATGAAGAAGACCTGCATCTGCGGCATCAGGCGATTGACCAGACCCATGCCGATGTACAGCACCAGGGCATAGGCGATGAAGGGGGCCGAGATCTGCACCCCGATCAGGAAACTGTTGGCGACCCAGCCTGCGGCGGTCTTCGCGAAGTCTTCCATCGGGGGCACGGTGGCCGCCGGAAACAGCACGTAGGAGTCGCTGATCGCATACATCATCATGTGGTGCAGGTCGGCCATGAAGATCATCACCAGCCCCATGATGCTGAGGAAGCTGCCCAGCAATGCGCCCTGCGCGCCCTGCGCCGGGTCGAAGAACTGCGCGAAGCCGAGGCTGGCCTGGAAGGAGATGACGATACCTGCCACGTGCAGGGCGGTGACCAGCAGCCGCGCGGCACCGCCGATGAAGATGCCGATCAGGGCTTCCCCGGCCACGAGAGGCAGCAGGCTGACCGGCTGTTCCGGGATCGGCGGCAGCGTGGCGACAAGGACGGGCTGCAGCACGATGGAAAGGGCGAGTGCGATGCCCAGCCGGACACGCGGCGACACATAGGGTTCACCGAATCCCGGCAGCACCATGATCATTGCCCCGACGCGGGCGAAGATGAGCATGGTGGAGAAGATCGTGACAGGCAGGACTTCGGCCAGCACGATCGCTATCCGGCAATCTGACCGGATTCGGCGATACGCTGCGCGATCTGGTCCATGAGACCGGTCAGTTCACCGATCATGTAGGGGGCGAGTGCCACCAGCGCGATGAAGATGGCCAGGATCTTCGGCACGAAGGCAAGGGTCATTTCCTGCATCTGGGTCAGGGCCTGGAACAGGGAAACGACCAGCCCGACGCCCAGGGCGATCAGCATGACGGGGGCAGCGGTCTTCAGCAGCACCCAGATGGCGCTGCGTCCGATGTCGACGACTTCGACGGGGCTCATGTCAGACCCCCCGTCAGATCGGCATGCGGATGATCTGCTGGTAGGCGTCGACGACCCGGTCGCGGACGGCCACGACGGTCTGCAATGCGATCTCCGCATTGTTCACCGCGACAACCACGTCAGTCAGACCGGCCTTGTCGACGTTCGACGACAGGGCAACCTGCTCGGACTTCTCCAGCGATCCGACGGCGCTGTCCGCCGCCTCGCGCACCATGTCGGCAAAGCTGCCGCCCTGGGTGCCACTGACCATACCGGTGTGCGAACCGCTCGGGTCCGCATCTCCGCCCCGGCCCAGGGCCTTGCCATAGGCCATGGCCGCGTTCTGCAGCGTGACATCCATACTGGAAGCTCCTTGAAGGGGGTGCGAATTGGGGTCTCAGGAAAGTTTCCGGCTCAGGCTCAGCGCAGCAGATCGACCGTGCGCGACATCATGGCCTTGGCATTCTCGATGACGGTGACATTGGCCTCGTAGGAACGTTGGGCCTCCTTCATGTCGACCATCTCGATCAGCGGATTGACGTTCGGCAGCTTCACGTAGCCGCTGCCGTCGGCGCCGGGATTGCCCGGATCGTAGTTCTTCTCGAACGGCTTCCTGTCGGTACTGATCTTGTCGATCTCCACCGTCGGCGCGCCCGACGCATGCATGGTCTGCTGGAACGTCATGATCTTGCGGCGATAGGGATCGGCGCCCGGCGTCATGGAGGTCGAGTGCGCGTTGGCGATGTTTTCCGCAATGATCCGCATCCGGGCGCTCTGGGAGCGCATGCCGGAGGCGGAGGTGATCATTGTCTTTTCGAGGTCCATCAGACTCTCCCGGTTTCAGCCACTGAACAATCAGCCGCCGCGACCGCCAATGGCGGTCTTCATCATCTGCATGTGCTTGCGATAGAGCGACACGGCCAGGTCATAGGACATGCGCGTGTCGCTGACTTTCAGGATTTCTTCCTCCAGCACAACGGAGTTCCCCGATGGCGCCGACTCGTAGTTCTCACCCTTGGCCCGGGCATAGGCATCATCCGCCTCACCCGGCGGGGCGATGTGGCCCGCGTTCGTCTTTGTGGTCCGCATCGTCGCCTGCGGCTTGTACACCAGCTCCTCGAACGTCAGCGGCTTCAGGTCCTTGCCGCGATAGCCGGGTGTATCCGCATTGGCGATGTTCTGGGCCAGTACCTTCTGCCGCGCGCCGAGCCAGTCCATCTGGCGCGTCAGGGCGGAGAATACCGGTATGTCCTTCATCAGCATCGGGCGGTTTCCACGAACGGTTCGGGGGCGGCGGGTTCATTGATCCGACAGAGAATGAACGGAGAAGATTAATGAAAGGTAACGACCTGTCCCGACAGCCTCACGACCTGCCCTGTTGCGCCCCGTCGTTATCGGATCGTTAACCAAACACCTTCAAACATCGCGCCTGCGGGAGAGAAATTCCCGTCCCCATCCCGTTCGTTCCGGCACCGCGTTGCGCGGCTCCCGGGCGGCAAAGGCAGAAGGCCCCGCAGGTTTGGACATACTGGATTACATGAGGTTTCTCGGCGCGCTGGTGCTGATCATCGGCATGATCGCCGGTGCCGCCTGGCTGGCCCGCCGCTATGGCCTGGCGCCCAAGGTCACCGGCGGCAATGGCCGCATCGGCATCGTTGCGGTGCAGAGCCTGGATACCCGCCGCAAGCTGGTGCTGGTGCGCCGCGATGACCGTGAACACCTGCTGGTCGTCGGCCCCACGGGCGAGTCGGTCATCGAGACCGGCATCACACCCCCCGCCGGCACGGGGGCGCAGTCGTGAGGCACCTGTTCCTGCTGATTGCGGCATGGCTGCTGTTCACGGCGACCCCGACCATGGCGCAGGACGTTTCCATCGACCTGGGCGAAGGTGGCAGCTTCACGGGGCGGGTGCTGCAGCTTGTCCTGATGCTGACGGTGCTCAGCCTTGCACCGGCCATCCTGGTTGTCGTCACCTCCTTCACCCGCATCGTCATCGTGCTGTCGCTGCTGCGCTCCGCCATGGGTGTGCAGACGACGCCGCCGAACGTGGTGATCATCAGTCTCGCCCTGTTCCTGACCGCCTTCATCATGGCACCGACGTTCGAGGCCGCATGGAACGACGGCATCCAGCCGCTGCTGAACGAGGAAGTGGACGAGCGCGAGGGCCTCACCCGCGCCATCGCGCCGATCCGCACCTTCATGCTGGCGCATGTGCGGGAAAAGGACCTGGCGCTGTTCATCGATATCGGACGCATCGACACGGAGGGACTGACGCCCGAGAACACGCCGATTCAGGCGCTGGTCCCGGCCTTCATGATCTCCGAACTGAAGCGCGCCTTCGAGATCGGGTTCCTGCTGTTCATCCCGTTCCTGGTCATCGACATGGTGGTGGCCAGCGTGCTGATGTCGATGGGCATGATGATGTTGCCTCCGATCATCATCTCGCTGCCGTTCAAGCTGATCTTCTTCGTCATCGTCGACGGCTGGAATCTGGTCGCGGAGAGCCTGGTCCGGAGCTTTGTCGGGGGCGGCGGGGGGTAGCGACCCTCGCCCCAGCCCCTCAGCCCGCCTCGGTCACCCGGATCTCGGCCTCGTGGTGGACGGGGAAGTTCACCGAATTGGCGATGAAACACACCTTGTTGGCGGTGCCATGCAGGCGCATGGCGTGTTCCACCTTGTCCGCCTGGGCGATGGTGACGACGGGGCGCAGCGTGGCCTCCGTGAATGCACCGCCGCCCTTGCCGTTCTCCACCATCGTGGCGGTGGCCCGGTCGGTATAGTCCAGCACGGTGATGCGGGCGCGGGCGCAGCAGGCGAGATAGCTGAGCATGTGACAGCTCGACAGGGCGCCGAGCAGCATGTCCTCGGGGTTCCACAGTTCGGGCAGGCCCAGGAAGGCCGGGTCGGAGCTGGTGGTCAGGGTCGGCTTGCCCGGCGCGGCAAGCTGGTGGGTCCGGTCATAGGATTGGTAATCCGCGAACCCGGCTGCCGCGCCGGTCCATGTCAGGTTGGTCCGATAGGTATGATGTCCCGTGTCGGACATGCCGGATCAGTTCCTCCAGAAGGGCTTTTCAGCTTCCCGGGTTGCCGACATGCGGTCAATGCCCATGTCGCGCAGGATGCGGTCATCCAACTCGGCCAGGTTCTGGCGCTCCACCATGCGCTTCTCCCACACATTCAGCAGGGATGCGATGCGCAGCACCGGGCCCAGGATGGCGGCAAGAGGGCGGTAGGACAGGGTCGGCTGTCCATACCGGACAGTTGTACAGGTCCGGCTCATGGTTTCTCTCCTTGGGTACGGGTGTGTCCGGCGGCTTGCCGCGACACCTGCTCATCTAGAAGCGGGACCGGGTGCTTACAAACGATGCTTTCTCAGCTAGTATGTTAGAAAATCTCATGAGAGAGAAATGCCATGGCCCGCCGTTTACCGCCTCTTAACGCTCTTCGCGCCTTCGAGGCCGCTGCCCGTCATTTAAGTTTCACAAGGGCGGCGTCGGAGCTGAACGTGACCCCGGCGGCGATCAGCCATCAGGTCAAGGGGTTGGAAGACTGGTTCGGTGCCAGGCTGTTCCAGCGCCGCAACCGCGAGATCCTGATGACGGAGGCGGGGCAACTGCTGCTGCCCGGCGTGCGCGACGGCATGGACCAGCTTGAAACCGCCGTTCAGCGCATCACGGTGCAGGGGGACGGTACCGAGCTGCGCGTCACATGCATGCCTTCATTCGCTTCCAAGTGGCTGGTGCCGCGGCTGGGGTCCTTCCGGGCGCGGCACCCGGAGATCGACGTGCTGCTGTCCACATCGGAAGGGATCGTCGATCTGGAGGTGGAGCCGTTCGACCTCGGCATCCGCTCCGGGCGGGGCAACTATCCCGGCCTGACCGTGCACCGGCTGTTCGACGATGCGGTGTTCCCGGTCTGCAGCCCGGCCCTGCTGGAGGGGCCGAACGCCTTGCGCTGTCCGGATGATCTGAAGAATCACACGCTGCTGCACGATGACTATCCCGTCGGCTGGCAGGAATGGCTGACCGCAGCGGGGGTGGAGGGCGCGGACCCCCGGCGCGGACCGATGTTCGACAATTCCGCGATGCTGCTGCAGGCCGCCGCCGAAGGGCTGGGGGTGGCGCTGGCCCGGCATGTCCTGGCCTATGCCGATATCGTGGCCGGGCGGCTGGTGGCGCCGTTCCCGATCACGCTGACATCGGACATGGCCTATTATCTGGTGCATCTGCCCCGCACCGCAGATCGCCCGATGATCCGTGCCTTTCGCGAATGGCTGTTCGAGGAAGCCTACAACTACCGCGCCGAGCAGGACCGGGGTTGAGGGGCATCGAGGATGCAGGCTGACAGGCATGGCACGGCTTCCCTATAGTCAGCGGTATCAATGTCACCCGGCGACAGATCGGGGACGGGGAGGTAACTGTCATGCGCCGATCTTCGGCTGCCATATGGATCATGCTGGCGCTGCTGGTGTCTCTGGTTCCGGCGCAGGCTCCGGCACAGGCGGCGGAGCGGACCCTGCGTCTCGGCGTGCTGGGCTTCGGCACCGTTGCGTGGGAGCTCGAGACCATCCGCAGCCACGGCCTGGCGAAGGCGGAAGGTCTGAACCTGGATGTGCAGGAGTTCGCCGGCAAGCAGGCGGCGGCCATCGCGTTTCAGGGCGGCGAGGTCGATGCCATCGTCACCGACATCGTCTGGGTTGCCCGCCAGCGTGCAGCCGGGCGGATGCTGCGTTTTGCGCCCTTCTCCAACACAGTCGGGGCGCTGATGGTGCCTGCGGGTTCTTCGCTGCAGGACGTTGCCGACCTGAAGGACGTGAGGATCGGTGTCGCCGGTGGTCCGCTGGACAAGTCCTGGCTGCTGCTGCGCGCCCTGGTGAAACAGCGCCATGGTTTCGATCCCGCAGATGCAGCGAGCCCGGTCTATGGCGCGCCGCCCCTGCTGCAACAGCAGTTCATGAAGGGGCAACTGGATGCCCTGATCACGTTCTGGCATTTCGCTGCCCGGCTGGAGGCGGCAGGACACCGCAGGCTGACCGACATGGATGACATGGTGGTCGGGCTTGGCGGCATGGCGGGCACATCGCTGGTCGGCTACGTCTTTCGGGAGGACCCGGATAGATCGAACGCGGAAGCCGAGGCCGCCTTCCTGCGCGCCTCCCGCGCCGCGAAGAACCTCCTGCGCGATGATGATGCGGCCTGGCTGCCCCTGCGGCCCCTGATGCGGGCCAGCGACGATGCCGTCTTCGAGACCCTGAAGGCCCGTTTCCGGGCCGGAATACCGCCGCGGTTCGGTGATGCGGAGGTCCATGCGGCGCGCACACTGTACGACCTGCTCGCCGGGGCAGGGGGCGCGCAGCTTGTCGGGCAGGCGACGACGCTGGACGCCGCCGCCTTCCACCCGGCCGCGCGTTTCTGAGCGCCAGGCCACGTATGCCACGTCCGCCATCAAAGGGACGGTTTGTCTGGATCCTCTCGCTCGGCAGCCTGCTGGCTCTCTGGGCCGTCGCTGCCGCGCTGACAGACCCGCTGACCCTGCCGGGGCCGTTGCAGGTGGTTGCCGTGATGGTGCGGGAGGCGGCGAGCGGTGAACTGTTCCGGCATCTGGGGGTCACGCTGTATCGCGTCCTGCTGTCCTTCGTGCTGGCCATGTCGCTGGGCATCATGATCGGGCTGTGGATGGGGCTGAACCGGTCGGCGGACCGCTTCCTGGATCTCTGGCTGGTCTTCTTCCTGAACCTGCCGGCA
>CAXBNO010000049.1:0-10925 GCA_963976775.1 uncultured Kordiimonadales bacterium | reverse complement strand
GTACCTACCGGTTCGACCGCTACCTGAAGCCTTCGGAGAAGCCGCGGGCACAACTGGTCTGGCCGCTGGAAGTTGACCGGGAACGCGTCACCGCGATGGCGGAGGCGATCTTCCTGACCCGGACCCTGATCAACACGCCGGCGCAGGACATGGGACCCACCGCGCTGGAGCAGTCCGCGCGGGTTCTGGCGGAGCGGTTCGGGGGGTCGGCCGAATCTACCATCGGCGATGAGCTTCTGGCCCGGAACTTTCCGATGATCCATGCGGTGGGGCGCGCGGCTGTCGATCCGCCACGCCTGATCGACCTGACCTTCGGCGATGCGGCACTTCCGAAGGTCACGCTGGTGGGGAAGGGGGTGTGCTTCGACACGGGTGGGCTGGACCTGAAAGCGGCCTCCGGCATGGAACTGATGCGCAAGGACATGGGGGGTGCCGCGACCGTTCTGGGGCTGGCACACATGATCCTCGCAACAGCGGTGCCGGTACGGCTTCGGGTGCTGATTCCGGCGGTGGAGAACGCTGTTGCCGGCAATGCCTACCGCCCCGGCGACATCCTGCAGACACGACAGGGCATCACGGTGGAAATCGGCAATACGGACGCCGAGGGGCGGCTGGTGCTGGGCGATGCGCTCAGCCTCGCGGGGGAGGAGAAGCCTGATCTGCTGGTTGACTTCGCGACGCTGACCGGCGCGGCGCGGGTGGCCGTGGGTACCGAGATCGCCGCCTTCTTCACCCGCGACGACGCACTCGCGCGTGAACTGGAGGCAGCGGCGCGCGCCGCAGATGATGCCGTCTGGCGCCTGCCGCTGCACGAGGGCTATCGCCATCTGCTGGACACGCCCTTTGCCGACATCAACAACGCCGGTTCGGGGCGGTTCGCCGGGGCGAGCACGGCGGCGCTGTTCCTGAAGGAATTCGTCGCCGATCCGGATCGCTGGCTGCATCTGGACATCATGGCCTGGAACAGCCGCAATCGTCCTGGCCGCCCGCGCGGCGGCGAAGCCATGGGCCTGCGGGCACTCTTCATGATGATCGAAAGCCGCTTTGCGCGCTGATTTTGCCCAGTATCCGCTTGCAAGCGTCGGATTTCGGCTTCAGTCTTCCTGCAGGCATCGTGGAAAAGTACCGGTGACCGGCACGCAGGGGCAGTTTTCGGCTTGCGGCGTGGTCGCTGGAAACAGTGCGGCCTGAACTGAACAATATTTTCAATAAACCGAACTAAATATTTCATTTTTCTTAAAGAAAAATGTGACCCCGCTGCATGTCTGTGTCACGGTTTGCGCTGTCTGTTCGGCAAACTGTTGCGTCGGATTGAATCACGAAACCTTGCAGGGGGTATTCAATGACAGCCAAGATTCTCATCGGGCTTGATGGCAGCGAGGCGGGTGACCGCGCGGTCGCGTTCGCCAAGCAGCTTGCGTCACTGATCGGAGACTGCGAACTGATCGCACTCTTCGTCATCGAATGGTCGCCATATTCATTCCAGACGGCAGAAGAGAACGCGGAGCGCCACAAGCGGCGTGAAGCGGAGATTGCCGCAGCGAAGGATCATGTGATCAATCCGGCCATCAATGCGCTGAAGGCGGAGGGGTTTGCCGCGCGGGGAATGGTCAAGCACGGCCATGTGGCCGACCTGCTGAACGAGACTGCGGTGTCGGAGGGGGCCAGCCAGATCGTTGTTGCGCGTTCCGGCAATCGTGGGTTGGCGAGCAGGGTGTTCGGCACGTCCACTGCCCATCTCGCCATGACCTCCGAAGTTCCAGTCACGATTGTCGGATGAGGGAGCAATCATGAAAAAGAGCATTCTCAACGGTCTCGCGCTGCTGCCGTTCACTGCCGTTCCTGCCCTGGCGCAGGAAGGCGGCTCGATCGACCAGGCCGTCAACGAGGCATTTGCAATTGCCACCGGTCCGTTCGTCAGCTTCATCTTCGCCCCGATCCCGGGAACCAGCTTTCCCTGGATCGTCATGTGGCTGGTCATCGCGGCGAGTGTCTTCACGCTGTATTTCGGCTTCATCCAGATCAGGGGCTTTCGCCATTCGATCCAACTGGTGAAGGGGGATTACTCCGATCCGGAGGATGCGGGTGAGGTCAGTCATTTCCAGGCTCTGGCCACCGCGCTGTCCGGCACCGTCGGCCTCGGCAACATCGCCGGCGTGGCGGTGGCCGTCGGCATTGGCGGACCGGGTGCAACGTTCTGGATGATCCTTGCCGGCCTGCTCGGCATGGCATCGAAGTTCACCGAATGCACCCTCGGCGTGAAGTACCGCAACGAATATGCCGACGGGACCGTTTCCGGCGGTCCGATGTACTATCTTTCCAAGGGGTTCCGGGAGCGGGGGCTGCCCGGCGGCAAGGTTCTGGCGGTGCTGTTCTCGATTTTCTGCATCCTGGGTGCGCTCGGCGGCGGGAACATGTTTCAGGCCAACCAGGCCCATGCCCAGATATCGGGGATCGTGGGTGAGTTCCCCGGCTGGATCACGGGTCTCATCTTTGCCGTGATCGTGTTCGCCGTCATCGTCGGCGGCATCAAGTCCATCGCCAACGTGACGGAGAAGGTGGTGCCCTTCATGGGTATTCTCTACGTCGGCACCGCACTGATCATCCTGTTCATGAACTATGACAAGATCGGCTGGGCATTCGGCCAGATCTTCGAAGGTGCCTTTACGGGACTCGGCGTTGCCGGTGGTATCGTCGGTGCCCTGATCCAGGGTTTCAAGCGCGCCGCCTTCTCGAACGAGGCCGGTGTCGGCTCTGCGGCAATCGCCCATTCGGCGGTGAAGACCAAGGAACCGGTCACCGAAGGGCTCGTGTCCCTGCTGGAACCGCTGATCGACACTGTCATCATCTGCACGATGACAGCGCTGGTGATCACGATTTCGGGCATGCTGATCATGGATCCGGCGACCGGCAACTTCGTGCTGGATGGTTCCAGCATCAAGACCGTCGGCGATGTCTCGGGTGTCGCACTGACCTCCGCGGCATTCGCGCAAGGGTTCAGCTGGTTCCCCTATGTCCTTGCCATTGCGGTGATCCTGTTCGCGTTCTCGACCATGATCTCCTGGTCATACTATGGCCTGAAGGCATGGACCTACCTGTTCGGTGAGGGCAAGTCGAAGGAGGTCGTGTTCAAGGTGATCTTCTGCGTCTTCATCGTCATCGGCGCGGCGGCGAGCCTGGGTCCGGTCATCGACTTCTCCGATGCCGCGATCTTCGCGATGGCCGTGGTGAACATCACCGGGCTCTACTTCCTGATGCCGATCGTGCGCAAGGAACTGGGTTCCTACATGGAGCGTCTGAAGTCCGGCGAGATCCGCCGCTTCAAGCACTAGGACGACAGGGGCCGTCCTTCGGGTCGGTGCCTTTCACGAGCGTGATGCCGGGCCGGGTGAAACCGGTCCGGCATTTCGCGTTTCAGAGCTGTCCCAGGGCCAGCAGCAGCAGGAACGGCAGGGTCAGGAACGAGACGGCGGTCGAGAGCAGCACTGACCCGGCCACAGCCTCCGGCCGCTGCGCGTAGATGCTGGCGAAGAGGTAGTTGAAGACGGCAACCGGCATGGCGCTCTGGATGATCAGCACGCCGGTGGCGGTATCGCTGAGCCCCAGCAGGCGGGCAACGCCCAGCCCGACCGCGAGGCCGACCACGAGCCGGATCGCAGCGACGATCCCGGCCTGACCCAGGCTGGCGAGGCGCAGTCCGGAAAGCGACACACCCAGCGCCAGCAGCATCATCGGAATGGCGATACCGCCCAGCAGCTTCAGCGTGTTGTCCATCCAGCCGGGCAGTTCGGTGCCCGTTGCGACCAGCCCCAGCCCCAGGACCGTAGCGTAGATCACCGGTGTCCGGGCGAACTTGCCCAGGCTGAAGCGGCCGGACACGACGGCGATGCCGACGCTGAAATGATATCCCGCGATCACGGCAAAGACGGCGATGGCGAGCGACAGCCCCTCCTGCCCGAAGGCGAACAGGCACAGTGGCAGGCCCATGTTGCCTGCGTTTGCCATCATGACCGGCGTCAGGAAAGCGCGCAGCGGCAGGCGTGCCAGCTTCAGGGTCAGGCCACCGAGGATCGCGAAACCGACGAGTGTCAGTGCGGTGGCGAGCAGCATCTCGGTGAATGCCTCCGCCGATACCTCCAGCTTCGACAGTGTCGCGAGAATCAGGGCAGGTGTGCCGAGATTGGTTGCGATGGCAGTGACAGTTGCCGTATCGAATGGCAGGTGCAGGCGGCGCCAGCCGAAGCCGAAACCGGCAATGATGAAGACCGGCGCGATGATGGCGAACAACTGGGCGGTCATGATCGGCTCCTGCAGGTGCAGGGCGCGACAATGCCCCAGTCGGGGTGACCGACGCCATCTGAATGTTGTGCGCGAGAGTCATTCATTTTGTGAATTGCTGCGCACAGCAAACGAATTGGACAATACTGCCCAGTAGGGCAAGTTTACCCGCGGTTCACGCCGCGCTATCTGGGGAGGAGAGCAGCGATGGACGATACGGTCGAACGTTCGACGGGACAGACCGTAGACACTGGTTCCCGCAGTCTCAGGGTTGCGATCATCGGTGCCGGCATGTCCGGCATCCTGGCCGCGATACGGCTGCGGGAAACCGGTGTCCGGGATATCACCATTTTCGAGAAGGCGGATCGGCTGGGGGGGACCTGGCGCGACAATACCTATCCGGGCCTGACCTGCGATGTGCCGTCTCACCTCTATCGATACACCTTCGAGCCGAATGCCGACTGGAGCCGCCGCTTCTCGCCCGGCCCGGAGATCCGGCGCTACTTCGAAGGCGTGGCGGAACGGCACGAGGTGGACAGACTGATCCGAACGAATGCGGAGATCGTGCGCAGCACGTTCAGGGACAGTCGCTGGGAACTGGAGACCATCGGCGGCGATGTCGAGACCTTCGACGCGGTGATCTGCTGTACCGGCGTCCTGCACCATCCGAAGTATCCCGACATCGAAGGCCTGGACAGCTTCGCCGGCGACAGTTTCCACACGGCGCGCTGGAACCACGATGTGGACCTGAAGGGCAAGCGTGTCGGCATCATCGGCACCGGTTCCACCGCCATGCAGGTGACCTCCGCGATCATCGGCGATGTCGGGCACCTCAGCCTGTTCCAGCGGACCGCGCAGTGGGTCGTGCCATTGCCGAACCCCGAGATTCCGGAGCCGCTGAAACAGCGCTATCGCGAGAACCCGGAGGAGATGGATGGCCTCTACGACCATCTGTCGGAGCGGTTCGTGGACACCTTTGCGCGCGCGGTCATCGGTGACCGCGTGGAGATGGCCAAGGTGGAGGAGAACTGCGTCAACAACCTGATGGAGAACGTCAGTGATCCGGACCTGCGGGCGAAGCTGACACCCGACTACAAGGTTGCCTGCAAGCGTCTGATCATGACCGACCAGTTCTATCCCGCGATCCAGCAGCCGAACGCGGAACTGGTGACGGAGGGAATCGAACGGGTGGAAGCCGGTGGGGTCCGCACCGTGGATGGCCGTCTGCACGAACTGGATGTGCTGGTGCTGGCCACCGGCTATCGCGCCCACGACTTCATGCGTCCGATGACCGTGACAGGCCGCGATGGCCTGACGATCGACGAGGCCTGGGCGGACGCGAACGAGGCCTATCGTTCCGTCGCCGTGCCGGGATTTCCGAACTTCTTCATGGTGGCCGGGCCGAACAGCCCCATCGGCAACTTCTCCCTCATCCAGGTGGCGGAAGTGCAACTGGATTACATCATGCAACTGATGCGGCAGCTTCAGGCGCGCGAAGGGGCGGAGGTGGAGCCGAAGGCCGAAGCCACCCAGCGTTTCAATGATCAGATCAAGGCCGCCATGACGGGCACGGTCTGGGTCACTGGCTGCAGTAGCTGGTACCTGGACAAGAACGGCAATCCGGCGCTCTACCCCTGGGACTTCCAGCACTTCCGCCAGGACATGGCTACGCCGAACCTGGATGACTTCCTGATTGCCTGACCTGCGTCCTGCGGCCTGTACAGAGGGTATCCCGGACGGCACTCTGATGTGGGGAGGACATGATCATGACGAAAACCGGAACCGTGAGTGCGGAGGACAGGCGTCTGCTGACCGACGCTGTCGCCGTCGCCAATATTCCCACCTTGCTGATGGTGCTGGTCCAGATGACCGGCGACCTGGCATGGCTGGAACCCAGGTACCACCCGAGTCGCGGGCAGGGGCTGGACGACAATGACAGCGGTGGCCTGCCGGAAGATGTGCAGCAGGAAATCCGTGATGCGGCCCTGACCGCCATCCTCGACTGCCGTGCCGGAAAGCCGGTGGCTATTCCCGATCCGGACCCGGACCTGCTGGTGCGCATGCTCGGCATCTCCATGGGAGAACCGGTGCCGCAGGAATATGGCGAGATGACCCGGGCACAGCTCGGCCAGCGCCCGGTCGAGCGCAAGCCGATCAGGGTGCCGGAAGGCTTCCGCGCCATTGTCATCGGGGCCGGTGCGTCGGGCATGTGCATGGCAGTGCATCTGAAGGCGGCGGGCATTCCGTTCGAGATTCTGGAACGCAACAGCAGCGTCGGCGGTGTCTGGCTGGAGAACCGCTATCCCGGCGCGGGCGTGGATACGCCGAACCACCTCTATTCCTTCTCCTTCGTCATGTGGGACTGGCCGATGTATTTCGCGCTGCGTGACGAACTGAAGAGCTACATGGAGCATGTCGCCGAGCACTTCGAGCTGACACCGCATATTCGGTTCCAGACCGAGGTCGTGTCGACCGAATGGCAGGAAGACAGCCAGCTCTGGCGCGTGACCACACGTGATGGCGACGGTCGGGAACATGTGGAGCATGCCAATGTCGTGGTCAGTGCCTCCGGTATCTTCAATCCGGCGGTCTTTCCGGATATTCCGGGCATCGACAGCTTCGCCGGAGAGAGCTTCCATACTTCCCGCTGGCCGGAAGACCTTGACCTGACGGACAAGCGCGTCGCGATCATCGGCAATGGCGCCAGTGCCATGCAGATCTGTCCGGAGATCCAGGACAAGGTCGGCGAACTGAAGATCTATCAGCGGTCGCTGCACTGGGCCGCGCCGTTTCCGCACTTCCGCAAGCCGGTGCCGGAGCCGATGCGATTCCTGATCCGCGAAGTCCCGCTCTATCAGGCCTGGTACAGGGTGCGGCTCGGCTGGACCTTCAACGACCGGGTTCATCCGGCCCTGCAGAAGGATCCGGACTGGCCTGACCAGGACCGGTCACTGAACGCGATCAACGAGGGACACAGGAAGTTCTTCACCCGCCATATCCGCGAGGAACTGGGGGATCGCCAGGACCTGTTCGAGAAGGTGGTGCCGCCCTATCCGCCATTCGGCAAGCGCATGCTGATGGACAATGGCTGGTACCGGATGCTGCGCAACCCGAAGGTCGAACTGGTGACGGACCGCATTTCCGAGATCACCCCCGATGCACTGGTGACCGAGGACGGGGAACGCCGCGAGGCGGATGTGCTGATCATCGCCACGGGCTTCGACGTGCTGCGGTTCATCAATACCTACGAGGCGCGCGGTCGCGGCGGACGCAGCCTGCGCGATGTCTGGGACGATGATGATGCCCGGGCATTCCTTGGTGCGGCGGTGCCGGACTTCCCCAACTACTTCATCCTCTACGGCCCCAACACGCAACCTGGCCACGGCGGCAGCCTGCTGTTCGTGATCGAGATGCAGATCAACTACATCATGGACCTGATGGCGAAGATGAACGATCAGGGCATCGGTGCGGTTGCCGTGCGCAAGGATGTGCATGACGCCTACAACGCGAAGGTGGAGTCGGCGCACGAGAACATGGTCTGGACCCATCCCGGCATGCAGACCTATTACCGCAACCGGCTGGGCCGGGTGACGGTCAACTTCCCGTTCCGCAACGTGGATCTGTTCGGCATGACGCGGGAGGCCGATCTGGATGCCTTCGAGACGGAACCCAGAAGAGGGGTCGGCGGCGACCGATAGCGGGGTCGGTCAGTCGCGCCCTGAAAGGGTGTCGAACTCTGCCAGTACCTCGGTGAATCGCGTCGGGTCACTGATGACGCGCGGCACCTTGTGCTGGCCACCAAGCTTTCCCTTGCGTGCCAGCCAGCGCTCGAAGGTGCCGGCTGGCAGAAAGCGGAACGCGGGCGGGTTCATGCCGGTATCGTTGACGCGGTGCGCCTGATAATCCTCGTTCATGTCCTGCAGGGTCTGATCGACCGTGGTGGCGAACCGGGCAATCCGTTCACTGTCGGGCTGTTCCGTGACTTCGACCAGATAGAGGTGATGCCCGACGCCGCCCCGGTGCTCCGGCAGCAGGGCGCCGACCGTATATTCCCTGACCGTCAGACCGGTCGCGTCCGCGGCCCGATTGATTGCGGTGTCCAGTTCGCTGCCGATCAGGTGCTCGCCGAAGGCGGAGAGCATGTAGGACGTGCGTCCGGTGATCAGCAGGCGTGGCGGCGCATGGTCCACGAACCGCACCGTGTCCCCGATCAGACAGGCGAACATGCCCGAGTTCGACGACAGCACGATGGCATAATCGGTCCCGGTCTCCAGATTGCCGACCCAGTGGCGGACCGGTCTGTCCGCACCCAGTTCGGAGAGCGGGATGAATTCGAAGAAGATGCCATTGTCCAGGATCAGCCGCAGCCCCTCGCCATCGCCCCGGTCGGCCACGGCGATGAACCCTTCACTGGCCGGATAGACTTCCCGTGTTTCGGCATGGGTCTGGGCCAGGAACGGGCGGAAGCGGTCCCTGTAGAGGTCCCAGGCCACGCCGCCATGGACCACCAGTTCCAGATCGGGGAAGGGGGCCTTGCCGCCCGTCATCTGGTGCAGCCGCTCGAACAGGATCAGCATCCAGCCCGGCGTGCCGGTCAGCATCGTGATCCGTTCCTGCAGGGACAGGCGTGTCAGACGCGCCAGCTTTTCCTCCCAATCATCCAGCAGGGCCAGATCGGGGGGCGGGAAGGAGAAGCCGCGCATCCAGGCTGACTGTCCCTTGACGGCGATGCCTGACAGGTCGCCGCTGAGAATACCCTGTCCCTGATCGACCAGGGCCGTTGACCCGCCCAGCATGAAGGTCTTGCCACTGAGGGGGCGGCTGTCGGGACGATTGGCCAGATGATGAACCGCGACATCGATGGCGGCCCGCTTGTTGGCGCGCATCATTGCCGGCGTCACGGGCAGATACTTCGTTGCGCCGGACGTGGTGCCGGAACTGACCGCCAGCCATGGCGCGCGTCCTGGCCATGTCTGGCCGGACAGATCGGGAAAGGCCCCTGACCAGTAGTCCCGCCAGAGATCCTCGTAAGTGCGGACGGGCACCCGTTCCTGAAAGTCGGCAATGGTCCGGATGCGGTCGAAATCATGGTCGCGCCCGAACCGCGTGGCCCGCGCCTTTCGCACCAGTCCCAGCAACTGCCGGGTCTGTACCTCGACCGGATCCTGATGTTTCAGCACCTTCAACCGGCGTCGGGCATAGAGCCTCAGCAGAGGGGTGAAGTCAGGCATCGGTCTCCAGCTTCAGAACGGGATGGCGGAACATGTTTCAGCGCGTATGCAAGGCCCGCCAGACCTGTGCAGGCGTGAAGGGCGGGTCGAGATCCAGCGTGATTCCCTGACGCTGCAGTACGTCATGCACGGCGTTGGTGATCGCCGCCGGAGCACCGTTCGCCCCCATCTCCCCGATGCCGCGCGTGCCGAGGATGTTCGTTGACGAGGCGGTTTCATGGAAGTTCACGTCCAGTTCGGGCAGATCGTCCGCGCGGGGCATGCAGTAGTCCATCAGCGAACCGCTCAGCATCTGTCCGCTGTCCGGGTCATAGACCGCATGTTCCAGCAGGATCGCGCCCACGCCCTGCGCCAGTGCGCCCTGCGACTGTCCGGCAAGCAGGGTCGGATTGATGATCGTGCCCGCGTCATCGACGGCGCCCAGGCGGTCGAGCCTGACCTTCCCCGTGTCAGGGTCGATCTCGACTTCGGCGATGACCACACCATGGGGGAAGGCGGCAACGGAATCGGCAAACTCCTGCGTTGCTGCCAGAGGCTCCTCTTCTGCCAGATCGAACAGGCTGACCTGCCTGTCGGTGCCGGTGACGCGAAAGGTGCCCTCCAGGAACTCGATATCCTCCACTGCGGTTTCCAGCCGGTCGGCAGCACGCTGGCGACCGATACGGATCACCTCATCCGCTGTCCGCGTCAGGGTCGCGCCGGAGATGATGGTGGAGGATGAACCACCGGTGCCGCCGCCGCGCACCAGCCGGTCCGTGTCCCCCTGCCGGACATCGATCACGCCTGCCGGTATGCCCAGCCGGTCGGCCAGGATCTGCGCGAAGACGGTCTCATGCCCCTGCCCGGTCGACTGGGTCCCGGTCCATGCCTCGATCCGCCCCGTTGTACCGTTCACGGTGACGGTGCTGGTCTCGCTGGTGGCGCCGCCGACGGGATGCATGTTGCAGGCGATGCCGCGCCCGCGCAGCAGACCCCGCGCGGCACTGTCCGCCCGCCGACCCTCGAAGCCCTGCCAGTCCAGCCTTTCCAGCGCCGCGTCCAGGATCGCCGGATAGTCGCCGCCGTCATAGCTCATCCCCAGCGGCGTCTGCCACGGCATGGCGTCCGGCTGCACCAGGTTGCGCCGTCGGATCTCCTCCGGTGGCAGACCCAGCGCCAGTCCCGCCTTGTCCACGAGCCGTTCCAGCGTCACCACCATCGGCGGCTTGCCGGCACCGCGATAGGCGTCGATCGGCACGGTGCTGGTGTAGTAGGCGCGGGACCGGATGGCGATGCGCGGCAGGGCGTACATCCCGCTCGCTACCTTGGCCATGCTGTCGGTCGGATTGCCGGGGCCGAAGGTGGACAGGAACGCCCCGAGATCGGCCAGTGCATCGACCTGCAGCGCGAGGAAACGCCCGTCATCATCGAACCCCA
>CAXBNO010000048.1:0-10928 GCA_963976775.1 uncultured Kordiimonadales bacterium | reverse complement strand
CAAACTACATCCAGAACTCAGGGTATGCTTCCATCAAATAGTGGAACGCTCTAGCAGTTCGCCCGAATCCTGTGGGATATATCTGCGATCCGGAATGGCGCTCCAGGGCGTCCCGGGGCCAATTCGGCCGGGCCATCCGGATCCACTGCAGATGAGCGCAGATCGTCGGGTCCTGCGAGTCGCGAATCGGGACCTCACGACTGGCAGTCCCGATCCTGCGCTTGACGATTCATTCAACAGGCGCGCTTGGCTGGGCACCCCTTGTCGGGGCTCGTGCACCGGTGACCTGACCCGGCCCGGCATTCGGCGGAGTGGGATCGGCCTCCACCAATACCCGGTGCCTGCGCTACATGTTGATCGTGTGCTTGTTTACCGCCAGTGCGGCTTCCATGATCGCTTCGTTCAGGGTGGGATGCGCATGACACATCTCGGCCACCTCGTGCGCGGTGCCGCCCAGTTCCATCGCGGCCAGCGCCTCGTGGATCATGGTGCCCGCGTCAGGGCCGATGATGTGAACGCCGAGAATCCGGTCGGTTTCCTTTTCGGCGATGATCTTGACGAGACCATCCTTCTCCCCGATCGTGCGGGCACGGGCATTGGCCGAGAAGGGAAACTTGCCAACGGCGTACTTCACGCCCGCGTCCTTGAGCTGTTCCTCGGTCTTGCCGATGGAGGCGACCTCGGGCCACGTGTAGACCACGCCGGGCACGGTGTCGTAGTTCATGTGTCCCGGCTCACCGGCAAGATAGTCGGCGACAACCACACCTTCATGCTCGGCCTTGTGCGCCAGCATCGGGCCGGGAATGACGTCACCGACAGCGAAGACGCCCGGTGCGGAGGTCTGGAAGTGTTCATCGACCGTGATGAAGCCGCGATCCGTCTCGATGCCCACGTTCTCCAAGCCAAGCCCGTCCGTGTACGGCTTCCGGCCGACCGAAACCAGCACGACCTCGGCATCCAGTGTCTGCGCGTCGCCGCCCGCGGCAGGCTCCACGGTCAGGTTGACCTTGGTCTTCAGCGCCTTGGCCTCGGTCACCTTGGTGCCCATCATGAACCTGATGCCCTGCTTCTCCAGGATCACCTTCATGCGCTTGGAAATCTCGCCGTCCATGCCGGGGGTGATGCGATCCAGGAATTCGACCACGGTCACCTCGGCACCGAGACGCCGCCATACGGAACCCAGCTCCAGGCCGATATAGCCGCCGCCTATGACGATCAGCGACTTTGGCACCTTCGAAAGCTCCAGCGCACCGGTGGAGGAGATGATGCGCTGCTCGTCAATCTCCACATTCGGGATGGTGGCAACTTCGGAGCCGGTGGCAATCAGGATCGTGTCCGTCGACAGGGTCTGCTTCTTCTTGCGGCCACCGGGGCTGACCTCCACCGTTTCATTGTCGATGATCCGACCGGTGCCGATGATGTAGTCGACCTTGTTCTTCCTGAAGAGCCCCTCGATCCCGTCGGTCAGGTCGGTGACAACCTTGTCCTTGCGGCCCAGCATCGTCTTCAGATCCAGCTTCACGTCACCTGTCTGGATGCCGTGAACGTCGAAGTGCTCCCGCGCTTCCTCGTACAGATGCGAGCTCTGCAGCATCGCCTTCGAGGGAATGCAGCCGACGTTCAGACAGGTGCCCCCCAGTCGCCCGCGCATCTCGACACAGGCGACGGACAGCCCGTTCTGGGCGGCGCGGATGGCCGCGACGTAGCCGCCGGGACCGCCACCGATGATGACCAGATCGTAACGCTTCTCTTCAGACATGCTCTTCGCCTATCAGGATCGGTGTGCGTGCTGCTTCTCGGCCGGAACCTCAGAGGTCCAGGATCAAGCGACGGGGGTCTTCCAGGCATTCCTTGACCCGGACCAGGAAGGTCACGGCCTCCCGCCCGTCGACGATGCGGTGGTCGTAGGACAGCGCCAGATACATCATCGGACGCAGCTTGATCTCCCCGTTCACTTCCATGGGACGCTGCTGGATCTTGTGCATTCCCAGAATGCCCGACTGCGGCGGGTTCAGGATCGGCGTGGACATCAGCGAGCCGTAGACCCCACCGTTGGAGATGGTGAAGGTGCCGCCCTGCAGGTCGTTCAGGCCCAGCTTGCCGTCACGGGCCTTCAGACCCAGACCGGCGATGGTGGACTCCAGACCCGCGATGGAGAGCTGGTCGGCATCGCGCACCACAGGCACCACCAGACCGTTGGGCGTGCCGACCGCGACACCGATGTGGTAGTAGTTCTTGTAGATCACGTCGTCGCCGTCGATCTCCGCATTCACGGCAGGCAGATCCTTCAGACCGGCGATGCAAGCCTTCACGAAGAACGACATGAAGCCCAGACGCGCGCCGTGCTTCTTCTCGAACGCGTCCTTGTGCTCCGACCGCAGCGCCATGACTTCCGTCATGTCCACTTCATTGAAGGTGGTCAGCATGGCGGCGTTGTTCTGTGCCTCCTTGAGGCGGCTGGCGATGGTGCGGCGCAGGCGTGTCATCCGCACGCGCTCCTCCCGCTCCTCCTCCGGACGCGGCCCGGACGAACCGGGGGCGGAAACCGCCATGGCGGGAGCAGCAGTCTGCCGCTCCGCCTGCTTCGCGCGGCCCTCCGCGATCGCGCGGGCGACATCGGCGCGGGTCACGCGACCGTCCTTCCCGGTGCCTTCGATGCCGGCCAGGCTGACACCCTTGGCATCGGCCAGTTCCTTCGCCGAATCCATCGCCACGACCTTACGGTCCGGTGCAGGCGCGGATTTCGGCTTCTGGGCTGGTGCCGCCGCCTTTTCGGGTGCCGCCGCCTTCGCCGGTTCCTCCTTCCTGGCCGGAGCCGGGTCGGCCTTCGGTGCGGATGCCGTCTTGCCTTCCGCGCCCTCGTCAATGGTGCCCAGGACGGCGCCGACACCAACGGTCGTGCCTTCCTCGGCCAGGATCTCGGCCAGGGCACCAGCGGTGGTCGCATTGACCTCCAGCGTTACCTTGTCGGTTTCCAGTTCGCACAACGGGTCATCCACGGCAACCGCGTCGCCGGGCTGCTTGAACCACTGGCCGACAGTCGCCTCGGAGATCGACTCGCCCATGGTCGGGACTTTGATTTCAACGGTCATCAGGCGCTCCCTCGCGCAGGTCCAATCAGAAATTCTCGCGGTTCATCGCGTCAGCAGGGGTTCCCGTCAACGCCTTGCGGCACAGTATGTCCTGCTCCTTGACGTGGGTCTTGTTCAGCCCCGTCGCGGGTGAAGCCGACGGCGGACGGCCAATGTAAGCCGGACGCGACACGTTCTTCATGCCAGCCAGCCGGAAGCATTCCTCCAGCCAGTTCTGGACGAAGGTCCATGCCCCCATGTTCTTCGGCTCTTCCTGGCACCAGATGACCTTCTCCACGTTCCGGAAGCCTTTCAGTTCCTCGACAAGCGGCTCGGTCGGATAGGGGTAGAGCTGTTCGACCCGCATGACCTGCACGTCCTTGACGCCCAGTTCCTCCCGCTTCTCCACCAGGTCGTAATAGACCTTGCCGGAGCAGAGGATGAGGTTCCTGGTGTCCTTGCGCGAACAGGGCGGATTGTCCTCGTAGAGGACCCGGTGGAACGACGATCCGGTCGCCATGTCGTCGATGGTCGAGACACAGCTCTTGTGGCGCAGCAGTGACTTCGGCGTCATCAGGATCAGCGGCTTGCGGAAGTCGCGATGGATCTGGCGGCGCAGGATGTGGAAGTAGTTTGCCGGTGTGGTGACATTCGCCACCTGCAGGTTGTCTTCCGCGCAGAGCTGCAGATAGCGCTCCAGACGCGCGGAACTGTGCTCCGGCCCCTGCCCCTCGAGCCCGTGCGGCAGCAGCATGACCAGCCCGCTCATCCGCAGCCATTTCAGTTCGGCGGTGGACAGGAACTGGTCGACAATGACCTGCGCGCCGTTGGCGAAGTCACCGAACTGCGCCTCCCACAGCACCAGCGCATTCGGTTCGGCAAGGCTGAAGCCATATTCGAATCCCAGGACAGCCATTTCCGAGAGCATCGAATCGACGACTTCGAAACTGGCCTGATCCTCGGCGATGCTGTTCAGCGGCAGATGCCTGTCTTCGGTCTGCTGATCGACCAGCACGGAATGCCGCTGGCTGAAGGTGCCGCGACCGGAGTCCTGCCCGGACAGCCGCACCGGCACCTTTTCCATCAGCAGGGTCGCGAAGGCCAGCGCCTCGGCCGTTGACCAGTCGAAACCCTCCCCGGTCTCGAACATCTTCGCCTTGGCCTGCATCAGGCGCTTCACGGTGCGGTGGGCATTGAAGCCGTCCGGAATCCGCGTCAGTCCCTTGCCGATCTCGGCCAGCACCTCCTTCGGCACCGCCGTGGCACCTCGGCGGTCCCCCAGCGGGGCGATGCGCAAACCCTGCCAGCGGCCTTCCAGCCAGTCTGCCTTGTTGGGCTTGTACGACGTCGCGGCCTCGAATTCCTCTTCCAGGAAGTTGCGGAAGTCGGTCACCATCGCATCGCCGTCTCCGGCCTTCAGCGTGCCTTCCTCTTCCAGCTTCTTCGCATAGATCTGGCGCGTGGTCGGGTGGGACGAGATCTTGCGGTACATGATCGGCTGCGTGAACGACGGCTCATCACCCTCGTTATGGCCGTGACGGCGGTAGCAGAACATGTCCAGCACCACGTCGACACCGAACTCCTGGCGGAATTCCGTGATCACCTTGGCGGCGTGCACCACGGCCTCCGGGTCATCACCGTTGACGTGGAAGATCGGCGCGGCCACCATCTTGCCGACGTCGGACGGGTAGGGTGAGGAACGTGAATACTTCGGCGCGGTCGTGAAACCGATCTGGTTGTTGACGATGATGTGCAGCGTGCCGCCGACGCGATAGCCCTTCAGTCCGGAAAGTCCCAGGCATTCGGCCACGACACCCTGTCCCGCGAAGGCCGCGTCGCCATGCATCAGGATCGGCATGACCTGGCGCCAGCTGTCGAACCCGATCTGGCCGATCTTCGCCCGCGCCTTGCCGATGACGACCGGATCGACCGCCTCCAGATGCGACGGGTTGGCGGTCAGGGACAGATGCACCCTGTTGCCGTCGAACTCCCGGTCGGAAGAGGTACCGAGGTGATACTTCACGTCACCTGACCCCTGCACGTCCGACGGGTTGGCCGCATTGCCCTGGAATTCGGAGATCACGGCGCGGAACGGCTTGCCCATGACACTGGTCAGCACGTTCAGCCGACCGCGATGCGGCATGCCGAGAATGATCTCCTTCACCCCGAGTTGACCGCCGCGCTTGATGATCGCTTCCATCGCCGGAATCAGCGCTTCGCCGCCGTCCAGCCCGAAGCGCTTGGTGCCGGTATACTTGACGTTCAGGAAACTCTCGAAACCCTCCGCCTCCGTCACCTTGTTGAGGATCGCCTTGCGGCCCATCATCGTGAAGGTGACTTCCTTGTCCGGCCCCTCGATCCGTTGCTGGATCCAGGATTTCTGCTCCGGACTCTGGATGTGCATGTATTCGACCGCCATGGTGCCGCAATAGACCTTGCGGACCACGTCGATGATCTCCCGCATCGTCGCGGTTTCCATGCCCAGCACATTGTCCAGGAAGATCGGACGGTCCATGTCCGCCTCGGCGAAGCCATAGGTCTTCGGGTCGAGTTCCGGATGAACGGTCGGCGGATCCAGCTGCAGCGGGTCGAGGTTCGCGATCAGATGACCGCGCACACGATAGGCGCGAATCAGCATCAGGGCCCGGAGACTGTCGAGCGTCGCCGCCCGTGCCTCCGAATGCCCCAACTGCTCTGATCGCTGCGCCGCCTTGACCGCAGGACCGATCAGTTCATAGGGGTCATCGACCCCCATTTCCTCGGTCGTGCGGCCCCAGCTCGGGCCCTGAGCCTCTCGCTCAACGGTAGCGATGTCGTCACCGACCTCGCTGAAGAACTGCGCCCAGCTTTCATCAACCGAAGTCGGGTCCTCCAGATATTTCTGGTAGAGCCCTTCGATGAAGGCCGTGTTGGCACCGTTGAGAAAGCCTGCTCCGAGTTCTTGAACGCCCATCTGTTGTTGGCGCGGGGCTTTCCCCCGCGTCCCTTTCCTGACATTTGCCTCCGGGTGCGGGTGGTCTGGCGGTATTCTGCCCGACCCCTATCCTTTCAGCAGCTCCACCAGCGTGGTGCCCAGCGCGGCGGGCGAATCCGCCACCGCGATACCAGCAGACCGCATGGCCTCCATCTTGTCCTCGGCACCGCCCTTGCCACCGGCGATGATGGCACCGGCATGGCCCATACGCCGACCCGGAGGTGCCGTGACACCGGCAATGAAGCCCACGACGGGTTTCTTTACCTTAGACGCCTTAAGGAATTCTGCAGCCTCTTCTTCCGCGCTGCCGCCGATCTCGCCGATCATGATGATCGACTCGGTCTCGTCATCCTTCAGGAACAGGTCCAGGCAGTCGATGAAGTTGGTGCCGTTGACCGGGTCACCACCAATACCGATGCAGGTCGTCTGACCGAGACCGGTTGCCGTGGTCTGTGCCACCGCCTCGTACGTCAGGGTGCCGGAGCGGGAAACGATGCCGACCGAGCCACGCTTGTGGATATGGCCGGGCATGATGCCGATCTTGCACTCGTCCGGCGTGATGATGCCGGGGCAGTTCGGGCCGATCAGACGGCTGCCGGAGTGCTTCAGCGCCTGCTTCACCTTCACCATGTCCAGCACCGGAATGCCTTCGGTGATGCAGACGATCAGCGGCAGTTCGGCGGCAATCGCCTCCATGATCGCGTCGGCGGCGAACGGCGGCGGGACGTAGATCACGGATGCATTGGCTCCGGTTCGGTCCACGGCGTCGGCCACGGTGTCGAACACGGGCAGGCCCAGATGCTCGGAGCCGCCCTTGCCGGGGCTGGTGCCACCGACCATCTTCGTCCCGTAGGCGATCGCCTGTTCGGAATGGAATGTCCCCTGCTTGCCGGTAAAGCCCTGGCAGATGACCTTGGTGTCAGAATTGACGAGAGTGGACATCAGGCAGCCTCCTTCACCGCAGTGACGATCTTCTCGGCCGCATCGGCCAGGTTGTCGGCGGCAATGATGGTCAGCCCCGATTCGGCCATGATCTTCTTGCCCAGGTCCACGTTGGTTCCCTCCAGCCGCACGACCAGCGGCTTGTCGAGCGCAACCTCGCGGGCAGCGGCAACGACACCTTCGGCAATGACATCACAGCGCATGATGCCACCGAAGATATTGACCAGAATGCCCTGCACGTTGGGATCGGACAGGATGATCTTGAAGGCTTCCGTGACCTTTTCGCGGGTCGCGCCACCGCCGACATCCAGGAAGTTGGCTGGCTCGGAGCCGTAGAGCTTGATGATATCCATTGTCGCCATGGCCAGGCCCGCGCCATTCACCATGCAGCCGATGGAACCATCCAGCTTGACGTAGTTGAGGTCGTATTCGGAGGCCTTGACCTCCATCGGATCCTCTTCCTCGACGTCACGCAGCTCAGCCACATCCTTGTGACGGTACAGCGCGTTGTCGTCGAAGTTCATCTTGGCGTCGAGGGCAATGACCTCTCCCGCGCCGGTCACGACCAGCGGATTGATCTCCACCAGGCTGGCATCCAGTTCGATGTACGCGTTGTAGAGCGCGGTGATGAATTTCGACGCCGACTTCACCTGTTCGCCCTCAAGGCCCAGGAAATAGGCGATGCGACGGCAGTGATGCGCCTGGATGCCCGTCGCCGGATCGACCGGACAACGCAGGATCTTCTCCGGATTGGTCTCGGCGATCTCCTCGATCTCCATGCCACCCTCAGCGGAGGCGATGAAGGTCACGGCGCTGGTCGCGCGATCCAGCAGCACGGAGAGGTAAAGCTCGCGCGCGATGTCGCAGCCATCCTCGATGTAGAGGCGCTTGACCTCCTTGCCTGCTGCTCCGGTCTGCTTGGTGACCAGCACGTGGCCCAGCATTTCCTCGGCATTGGTGCGGACATCGTCGATGGACGTGGAGACGCGCACGCCGCCCTTGCCATCCGGCTTGCCCTGGAATCGACCGGCACCGCGACCGCCAGCATGGATCTGGGACTTCACGACCCAAACGGGGCCGCCCAGCTCATTGGCGGCCTTGACCGCCTCCTCGACCGTGAACGCGGGCGCGCCCTTCGGTGTGGCAACGCCGTACTTACGCAGCAGCGCCTTTGCCTGATATTCGTGAATGTTCATGATGTTCCGGATAATCGTTGGAAACCAGGGACGGGCCGAGACAAGGCCTTCCCCCACATGATCCTGGACGGCCCCGACCGGACGCCGCCAACCTAACCGCCGCCCCCGCAGGGCGCAACCGCCCAGCACCAACCTTGCGGAGGTGCCGGGCAACAGGCACAGGATCGGCGATCAGGCCAGGGCGGGATTGATGCCCTTGCAGGCATCGATCAGGCCGCGGACGGCATCGACGGACTTGTCGAAACCGGCCTTTTCGTCGGCATTCAGCTCGATCTCCATGATCCGCTCCACGCCACCGGCGCCGATCAGCACCGGAACGCCGACATACATGTCGTCCACGCCGAACTCGCCCGACAGGTAGGCGGCGCAGGGCAGCACGCGCTTCTCGTCACCCAGATAGGCCTCCGCCATCTGGATCGCGGCGGTGGCCGGGGCATAGAAGGCGGAGCCGGTCTTCAGCAGGCCGACGATCTCCGCGCCGCCATCGCGGGTGCGCTGCACGATCTGGTCCAGCTTCTCCTGCGTGATCCAGCCCATCTTGACCAGGTCCGGCATCGGCACACCGGCAACGGTCGTGTAGCGCACGGACGGCACCATGGTATCGCCATGGCCACCGAGCACGAAGGCGGTCACATCCTCCACCGAGACGTTCATCGCCTCGGCCAGGAAGAAGCGGAACCGAGCCGAATCGAGCACACCGGCCATGCCGACGACCTTGTTGGTCGGCAGTCCGCAGATCTTCTGCAGCACCCAGACCATGGCATCCAGCGGGTTGGTGATGCAGATGACGAAGGCGTCGGGGGCGTGGGTCTTGATCCCCTCACCCACCGCCTGCATGACCTTGATGTTGATGCCCAGCAGGTCATCGCGGCTCATGCCCGGCTTCCGCGCCACACCGGCAGTCACGATGATGACGTCAGCGCCCGCAATATCGGCATAGTCCTGGGTGCCGGACAGGCCGACGTTGAAGCCGTCAACAGGCGCGGATTCGGCCAGATCCAGCGTCTTGCCCTGCGGCAGCCCCTCGACAATGTCGAAAACCACAACATCGCCAAGCTGCTTCAGCGCAGCCAGATGCGCCAGCGTCCCACCGATATTGCCACCACCAATCAGTGCGATTTTCCTGCGTGCCATAATGCCGATTCCTTTCAGGCTGAGCGAAGACGCCGCTCCGGACACCGGAGCAGCGGAAAGAACATGCGGATCGGCGGTCCCGGTTTCGCAGATGCGAAAGTCTCACCACCGATCTCCGGTGACTGCATACCAGACGACGCCGGGTATGGAAAAGCCATCTGAGAAGCACGAGGCCATCCCTTCGCACTTGCGAAGCCGGCAGGGCACTGGAATATTCAGGCTGGTTCGTCTGATTCGCGATTCGCGAAGGCGTCGTGACACGAAGGGAAATGCCGACATGGCTGCACGACAGCACCGAACCGAACGCCGCGTCAGCCGACAGCGGGCACGCGCGGCCGCCACAGGCCTGTTGCTGCTGTCCCTGCCCCTGCTGGGGGGCTGTGCCGCCCCCTTCGCCGCAGGTGTCGGCATCAGCGAGTTCATCTCCATCGCGTCACTGACAGGGACCGTGGCCTTCAACAAGGGGGCAACCGATCTGGCCCTGGACTTCGTGACCGGTGATGACTGCCGCGTGATGGAGGGCATGGTCCGGGAAGACCGCAATATCTGCGAGTCCATTGGCTCCGCCGCCACCGACAGGGATTTCAAGGGCGTAGTCGGCGAGGTGCAGGATGGCGACCTGATCGTGGTTGGCCATCGCCGCATGGAACTGCACGATGGTGCCGAGGTGACAATGGCTGTCTACGGCATCCGCCCCGACCCCAAGATCGTCGGCGAACTATAGGCTTATCGCCACCAGGCGCTGCGTATATCCTCCGGCTGACAACAAACCGGAAGGGAACGCGTCTTGAATCTGCATGCACTGCTGCTGGAAGCACATGAACTCGGTGAACCGGTTCGCGTCGGCCTGATCGGGGCGGGCAAGTTCGGCTCGATGTTTCTGGCGCAGGCGCGCCGCACCCCCGGCATTCATGTCGTCGGAATCGCCGATCTGTCGGAGGGCCGGGCCAGGCAATCCTGTCGTGACACGGGCTGGACCGACGAACAGCTGACCGCACGCACGCCGGGCGATGCCATCTCCAGCGGGACAACCTGGTGCGGCCAGGATGCCATGGCGCTGATCGCGCAGGACGGCATGAATGTCATCATCGACGCCACGGGTCACCCGGCGGCCGGCATCCGCCACGCCCGCGCAGGCTTCGCGCACGGCCTGCATGTCATCATGGTGAATGTGGAGGCCGACGTGCTGGCCGGCCCCCTGCTGGCGGAGGAGGCAAACCGAGCCGGGGTGGTCTATTCCATGGCCTATGGCGACCAGCCCGCGCTGATCGCCGAACAGGTGGACTGGGCGCGCGCCATCGGGCTGGACGTGGTCTGTGCGGGCAAGGGCACGAAATACCGTCCCATCTATCACCGCTCCACCCCCGACACGGTCTGGTCGCACTACGGCCTGTCACCGGAACGGGCGGCGGCATCGGGCATGAACCCGCAGATGTTCAATTCCTTCCTGGACGGCACCAAGTCTGCGATCGAGATGGCAGCGGTCTCGAACGCCTGCCGCCTGACGCCGGAGCGCAAGGGCCTGGCCTTTCCGCCCGCATCGGTGAACGAACTGTCGACCCTGTTGCGGCCCCGCGCGGTCGGCGGGCTGCTGGACACGGACGGCACTGT
>CAXBNO010000047.1:0-10969 GCA_963976775.1 uncultured Kordiimonadales bacterium | reverse complement strand
ACGGCCCATCGAAACCGTCATGTCATTCGTCAGTCAAGAAGGTTAAGTGGACACCAGAATGACTTCAACTTCCAGTCCGACGACCCGAATGCCGAACAGAACGAGCTTGGCGGCGTGGTCGCGCCGGTCATCAACCTGAACCTCAACCCGAACCTGGCCGTTACCGCAGGCCTGACGCTGGAGGCCGTGCGGGATCCGGGACCGCAGGAGGATCGGGTGTTCCAGGATCATGGCATCTTCGTCGATACGCTGACCCTGTCATGGGCCAACGACGACGTCGAGGTCTATGGCGGCAAGTTCGGCCCGAACTTCTCCATCGGCTATGACGCGGCGGGCGGGGTCTATGGCACCGACCTGCTGGGCGACGACGTGGAGCTGGCGGAGTTCGTCGGCGCGGGTGGTGCGTTCGCCGTTGGTCAGTCCATGGTCCTGTCGGGCAGCTTCTTCTTCCAGGATCGCACGTTCCTGAGCGAGTCCTTCATCACCAACCGGGGCCGCAACAATCTGGCAGCCGGCGGACCGGGCAATACCGAATTTCCGGAATCCTTCGCCGTCGCGCTGGATGGTGAAGCCGTGCCGGGTATGGAGGGCATGCGCTACCACGTGGGCTTCGCCCGGCTGGCCGTCAACAATGGCGACGACGAACTGCGCGCCACGGCTGGTGCTGAATGGTCCTTCGACCTGAACGACGACGTCACCGTGACCCCGCTGGTGGAATATGTCCGGTTCTGGAACGCGGGCGGTGTCGGCGCGGAGAACCGCAACTACCTGACCCTGTCGCTGGTGGGTGAGACCGGCCCCTGGAACGTGGCCCTGGCCGCGACCGGCAAGGACGTGAACGTCGATGGTGCCAACGGCACGAGCTTCGACCATCAGGTCCAGGTATCCGCCGGCTACGCCTTCGCCAACGGCTTCACCCTGGACGTCGGCTACAAGCGCGCGACCGCCGCCAGCATCAGCACCCAGACACTGGGCGCCATCGTCACCTACGGCATCGAATTCTGAGGGTGATCCGACTGTCACCTGATCCGAGGAGGAATCTCATGAGACTCACGAGAGCAACAGGACTGCTGTGCGGCATGGCCATGGGCCTGTCCGCTGGCGTCGCCAGCGCGGACGGGGTGCCGGTGGCCGAGGCCGCGGTCGGAACCTATGCCGACATCGCGCACGCCGGCTACAGCGATTCCCTGACCACGGCAGAGGCCCTGCGCTTCGCGATCAACGCACTGATCGCGAAGCCGTCGGAGGCGTCGCTCGGGGCGGCACGCACTGCCTGGGTGGCGGCACGTGCCCCCTATCAGCAGACAGAGGCCTATCGCTTCGGCAATGCCGCCGTCGATGACTGGGAGGGCAAGGTCAATGCCTGGCCGCTGGACGAGGGGCTGATCGACTATGTCGATACGTCCTACGGTGACGCGGCGGGGGAGAACCGGCTCTACACCAGCAACGTCATCGCCAACCCGATGCTGACCGTCAATGGCCAGCAGGTGGATGCGACCCTGATCACCCCTGCCCTGCTGTCCGATACGCTGCATGAGGCGGAAGAGGTCGAGTCCAACGTCGCCACCGGCTATCACGCCATCGAGTTCCTGCTCTGGGGCCAGGACCTGAACGGTACCGGCGCCGGTGCCGGGCAGCGTCCTGCCACGGATTTCGATCTCGCCAACTGCACCGGCGGCAACTGCGACCGGCGCATTGCCTATCTGACGGCGGCCACCGACCTGCTGATCACCGACCTGCAGGAGATGGTGGCGAACTGGGCTGCCGGTGGCGCAGCCCGCGAGGCACTGCTGCAGGATCCGAAGGCGGGCCTTTCGGTCATCCTGACCGGCATGGGGTCGCTGTCCTATGGCGAGCTGGCCGGTGAGCGCATGAAGCTCGGCCTGATGCTGCATGACCCGGAGGAGGAGCATGACTGCTTCTCCGACAACACGCACAATTCGCACTACTTCGACCAGATCGGCATCCGGAATGTCTATACCGGCCACTATCGCCGGGTGGACGGCACCGTGGTCTCCGGCCCCGCCATGGCGGATGTCGTGGCCCATGTCGCCCCGGAACTGGATGCGGAACTGCGTGCCAGGCTGGACACGACCGTTGCAGCGATGGCGATCATGAAGGCCCGGGCGGAATCCATCGAGGCCTATGACCAGATGATCGCGGAGGGCAATCCGGTGGGCAACGCCACGGTGCAGGCCGCGATCGACGGTCTGATCGACCAGACCCGCAGCATCGAGCGGATCGTGGCAGCGCTGAAACTGCAGGCGATCCAGTTCGAAGGCTCCGACAGCCTGGATAACCCGAACGCGGTTTTCCAGTAACCAACCACCCTTGATCGCGATCTGGTTTGCCATGGCCAGAGGCGTTTCCGGATAGTTGAAGGACCAGGGTGACCCTCTGCATCGTTCCTGTCACGCCCATCACCTGTCGTGACACTCCTCCGATGATGCAGTCCCGAAGCCTGATATCCGGCAATACGTTATCGCGATCATGTGGGCCGGCTTCCCCGAGCCGGCCCACACCTTTTTCTGTTACACGAACGATCCGGAACACGGAAGACAATTGATGCAGCGACGCCCCTGGTCAGGACATTCAGGCCGAACATCCTGGATTGGCGCTGGAGCCATGGCAGCTATTGTGTTGTCAGGCTCCATTCTGATTCTGTCACTCGCGCAGGTCATGGCGGAACCGGCCGCACGTGGCGACCTGAGTCCGAGGGATCTGGCCCGGGCCCGGGCCGTGACCGCCGCGCCCGCGACGTTCGGGGGGGCCGAGCCTTTCGAGATGATGGCGGGTGGTGCCGCCACCTCGCGCAAGACACCGGATGGCAATGCGTTCTCCCATTCATCCGCCAACCTGAATTTCGAAGGCGAGCGGGACTTCAAGCTGGGCAATGCACTGTTCCGCAAGCTCTGGGTCTCGTCCCCCTCCTCCACCCAGGCCTCCGACGGTCTGGGGCCACTGTACAACGCGCGCTCCTGCCAGCGCTGCCATCTGAAGGACGGGCGCGGCCACCCGCCGGAAGCCGGTGAGCGCAACGCAACGTCCATGTTCCTGCGCCTGTCGGTCCCGCCGCAGACGGATGCGGAGCGGGCGCTGATCGCCTCCGGTGCCGTCGCTTCCCTGCCCGAGCCGACCTATGGCGGCCAGTTGCAGGATTTCGCCGTGCCGGGACTGGCCGCAGAAGGCCGCATGGTCATCACCTACCGGGAAGAGGCCGTGAGCCTGAACGGTGGTGAAACGGCTTCCCTGCGACACCCGACCTACAGCGTCGGCGATCCCGCATTCGGTCCGCTGCACCCCGAGACACTGCTTTCCCCGCGCGTCGCACCGCCGATGATCGGCCTTGGCCTGCTGGAGGCCATTCATCCGGACGACATTCATGCCCTGGCCGACCCGGACGACCGGGATGGCGACGGCATCTCGGGCCGTGTCAGCATCGTGCGGGACGCTGCGATGGGCGGTGAAACACTTGGCCGGTTCGGCTGGAAGGCCGGCAACCCGACTGTCGCGCAGCAGAGCGCCGACGCACTGGCAGGCGATATCGGTGTTTCAAGCCCCCTCGCCCCGCGCCACCATGGTGACTGCACGACGACCCAGTCGCAGTGCCTGCAGATGGCCACAGGCGTGCAGGCGCGGCTGGGTGAAACGGAAGCACCGGACCCCGTCCTGCCCCTGATCGCGCATTATGCCCGCAACCTTGCTGTCCCGGCCCGACGGGATGTTTCCGACCCCATGGTACTGAAGGGCAAGCGGCTGTTTCACGAGACGGGATGCGCCGGATGCCATCAGCCGAAGTTCGTCACGCGGCGCGACACGCCGGTGGTCGAGCACCGGTTTCAGCTCATCTGGCCCTTCACCGACATGCTGCTGCACGACATGGGGGAAGCCCTGTCGGACAATCGCCCCGTCGGCAGCGCGTCGGGACGTGAATGGCGCACCGCGCCGCTGTGGGGCATCGGCCTGACGGAGGTGGTCAACGGCCACACCTACTTCCTGCATGACGGGCGGGCGCGAAACCTGCTGGAAGCCATCATCTGGCACGGCGGGGAGGCTGAAGGGGCACGCAACGCAGTGGTCGACATGTCGCCTGAAGACCGCGCCGCCCTGATCCGGTTCCTGGAGTCACTCTGATGCGTCTGCCGTCGATATTCCTGCTGACCAGTCTCATGGTCGCCTGCTTCACACCTGCGCAGGCCGATACAAGTCCCACGCAGGCGGCACTTCAGAAACGGCTGGTCGAGACGATATTGTCAGAAACGATACTGCCCGATCACGCGGCACTGGTGACGGCAACCGCGGTTCAGCAGCGCACCATGCGCGCGGCTTGCGAGACGCCTTCGCCTGACGCCCTGTCAGAGGCACAGACGGCCTTTCGCGATCTTGTTGCCGTCTTTTCCCGGGTGGAGATGTACCGCTTCGGTCCGGGGCGGGAAGACAACCGCCTCGCCCGCCTCAATTTCTGGCCCGACAGGCGCGGCCTCGGGATGCGTCAGGTGCGCCGGATCCTGGAGGAGCAGGACCAGACCGCCACTGTTCCCGCAACGCTGAGGGGCAAGAGTGTCGCCGTGCAGGGGCTTTCGGCCCTTGAACAGGTTCTGGCGGAGGCTGCCGACGGGGTGATCCCCGATTTCGCCTGCCGCTACGGGACAGCCATCGCCGATGTGACCCATGAAACCGCAGAAGCCCTGCTGAACGGCTGGCGCGACAGCCAGGTGGAGCTTCTGCGCCATCCGGGACCGGAGAACCCGATCTACCGCGATCAGGGCGAAGCGCTGAAGGCCCTGCTGAAGGCGGCGATGGAGCAACTGGCGATCGTCGGGCAACAGAAGCTCGGGCGTGTACTCCGGGATGGCCCGGCAAGCGCCAACCCGCTGTCCGCCCCCTTTCGCCTGTCCGGCATGACATTGCGCGCCGTGGCAGTGAACATTGCCGCCAGCCGCGCCGTGCTCGCCCATCCGGACCTGCCCGGTCTGGATGATCCGGATCTGCACAACCTGTTCCGGGAGCTGGATTTCGAGCTGAACCAGTCGGAAGACGCAGTCCGCACCGCACGCGACCATCCCGGCGGAATCGCGGCACGGATCGCCGATCCTGCGACACACGCCCTGCTGCAGTACGCCCGCATCCCACTGCAGGCCGCCGTCGATCTGCACGACACCCGGCTGCTGCCGGCGCTGGGTCTGGTCAGGGGGTTCAATGCGCTTGATGGCGACTGATCGGCGGTCGGTACTGCTGGGCCTGTTCTGCACGGCCCTGCCGACAGGCCCGGCCATTGCGGGCGCGCCCGTGGTCCCGGCATTCCTGACCACCGGGCGACGGGACGGTCGGTTTCATGCGATGGCCCTGGACAAGGCCGGGCGCATCGTCAGTGAATTTCCGCTGCCCGACCGGGGGCACGGTTTCGCGGTCAGCCGCGACGGTCGCCGCGCCGTGGCCTTCGCCCGCCGGCCCGGCCGCTTCGCCATTCCCTTCAGTCCGGCCACGATGCAGCCGTCTGCCCCGCTGCCGTTGCCCGCCGACCGTCATTTCTACGGCCATGGCCTGTTCAGTGCGGACGGTGCGCGGCTGTTCGCGACCCAGAATGATTTCGATGCCGGGCGGGGCGTGCTGGCCGTGCACGACGTCCGCCGGGACCATCGCCGTATCGGCGAGTTCGCGACACACGGTATCGGCCCGCATGAATGTCTGCTGTCGGGTGACGGACGATCTGCGGTCATTGCCAATGGCGGCATCCTCACGCATCCGGACTTTCCGCGGCGGAAGCTCAATCTGGACAGCATGGATTCCACGCTGGTACGGCTGGATCTCGCGTCCGGCGACCTGCTGGCGCGCGCCAGCCTGCCCCCTGCCCTCTACCAACTGTCCATGCGCCACCTGGCGGCGACACCGGACGGGGCCACCTGGTTCTGCTGCCAGCATCAGGGCGCGGCGACGGAGCGACCGCCGCTGATCGGGCGCTGGGACCGGAATGGAGATATCCGGCTGATCGACCTGCCCGCTGGCGTGACCCGGTCGATGCGCAACTACGCGGGCTCCATCGCCGCCACGCCTGACGGACGACGCATTGCTGTCACCAGCCCGCGTGGCGGCATCATTGTCGTGCTCGACGGGCGCTCCGGATCGTTTCTGGAGACCATCAGCCTCGCCGACACCTGCGGCATTGCCCCGACCGGGGATGGTTTCATGGCGACGGCGGGTACGGGCGCGGTCCTGCTTGGCGAGAACACGGATGCCCATCCCGATATCGCCTGGGACAATCACATGGTGACGCTGAAGTCCTGATTCTCCTGGCCTGTTGCGCATGGTGACGGACGCTCACGAAATGCTGTTCCCGTTCTCCGTTCCCGTATGGAACAAAATAAGAACATCTGTTATCGTACCTGCATGAATGCACGCCACCACACATCTGTCCTGTCGCCTGTTCCGGACCGTCTGCAGACCCTGAAACCACCCGCCATGGCACGGGACCGGCAGGGTGCGGAGCCGTCCGGAACAGCGGATATCCAGCCGCCGCCACTGCCGGGAAAGCCGCAGCTGGTGGAGATCTTCGCGGACTCGCGGGATGTCGGTGCGGGGGGCTTCGCCCTGGCGCAGGTGCCGCGCGCGCAGTCGATCCTGTGGGTGCAGGACCGCATGTGCGCGCAGGAGGTGGGGCAACCCCATGGCCGGGCGCTGGCGCGCTTCGGCGGTGACCCGGACAGGCTGATCCTGGCCTGCGCCCGCCATGCGGGGGATGTGCTCTGGACAATGGAGGAGGGTCTGGCATGCCCGTCGCTTGGTGCCGTGATCGGAGAGATATGGGGCGAACCGAAGGCGCTGGATTTCACCGCCACGAAACGCCTGGCGCTGCGGGCGGAGCGGATGGGGATACCCGCCTTCCTGATCCGTTTCGGCGGGGCGGTGGCCTCCGCCTCCGTGGCGCGGCGGCGCTGGCGTGTGGCCTCCGCCGCCTCCGCTCCGCATCCGCACGACCCGCGCGCACCGGGGGAGCCACGCTGGCGCACCGAACTGTTCCGCGCCCGCGACGCGCGGCCCGGCACATGGGAGGGGGGATATGACCGCACGGCGCATCGTCTCCATCTGGCTGCCCCACTTCGCGATCCAGCGCTGGCGGCGGCGGCATTACGGCGAGAAGGCGACGGCTGAAACCGAACCGGTCGTGCTGGCCCGCCCCGGCCCCCACGGCCCGGTGATCCATGGTGTGAATGCCGCTGCTGCGGCGCTGGGCATGGCGCGCGGCGCGCGGGTCACCGACATGCGTACCCTGGTGCCCGGCCTGCGGGTGGAGGATGCGGAGGAGCGGCTGGATCACGCCGATCTGGCGCGCCTGTCCCACTGGTGCCGCCGCTGGTGCCCCTGGACCCGGACCGACGGGGCGGACGGGCTGATGCTCGACACCACCGGGGCCGATCACCTGTGGGGCGGGGAGGTGGCGCTGGTCGCCGACATGCGCCGGGCCTTCGCGCAACTGGGCCTGACCGCGCACATCGCCATCGCCCCGACGGTCGGCAGTGCCTGGGCCTTCGCCCGGCATGGGCAGGAGAAGGTGGAGACCTGCCTGCCCGACAGGCTGGCAGAGCGGCTGGGTGCCCTGCCCGTGGCGGCGCTGCGGCTGGACGGCCATACGGTGCTGCTGCTGGAACGGCTGGGGCTTCGCACCATCGCGGCACTGGCCGAAGTCCCCCGCGCAGCCATGGCCCGACGGTTCCGCCATGGCACGCCCCTGCCCGCCAATCCGCTGGCCCGGCTGGACCAGGCCATGGGCCGGACCACGGAGCCTCTGGTCGCCACCGCGATCACGGAACCGCTGCGCAGCCGGCGCACGCTGGCCGAACCGATCACGGAGATCGACAGCTTCAGCCATGTGCTGGACCATCTGATGCAGGATCTGGCCACGCAGATGGAGGCACGCAACATCGGCGCCCGCTGTCTGCGCTTCAGCGGCTTCCGTGTCGATGGCGGGGTCTCCGCCATCCAGGTCGCCACCAGCCGCCCCAGCCGCGCACCGGAACATCTGGCGAAGCTGTTTCAGAACAAGATGGAAACACTTGATCCCGGCTTCGGGTTCGAGGCCATGGTGCTGGACGTGATAGACGGCCAGGACCTGGCCCTGGCGCAGCCGGACCTGAGCGGTGAAACCGATACCGGCGTGGCCCTGGCACGGCTGATCGACCGGCTGATCGCGCGTCTGGGGCGACAGTCGGTGCTGCGTCCGCTGGGGCACGGCAGCCATGTGCCGGAGCGGGCGGAGGTGCTGGTTCCGGCGGATACCGCCATGCCAGGTCCGGCGCGCGCCATGACGGCGGAAACATCGGAGTCTCCGGCCCCCCACCGCCCGTTGCGGCTGCTTTCCCGACCGGAGGAGGTGGAGGTGCTGCATGCCATTCCCGACGGTCCCCCGGCGCGTTTCATCTGGCGGCGTCAGACCCATCGGGTGGTGCGCAGCGGCGGGCCGGAGCGGATTGCACCGGAATGGTGGCGGGAGAAATCCATCGTGCGCCTGCGCGACTATTACAATGTGGAGGACAGCGACGGCCGTCGCTACTGGATCTATCGGGAGGGGGTGGCCGGTGACGGACGCGGCGGCAACCCGCACTGGTTCATGCACGGGCTGGATGCCTGATGCCGGAAGCCCCGCTGACCCCGGAAAAGCGTCGGATCCGCGACCCCGGCACGTTCCGCCCCAACCCGCCCGCGCCCTTCGTGGAGCTGGGCGTGGTCTCCAGCTTCTCCTTCCTGCGCGGGGCCTCCGACCCGGTTGATCTGGTGCTGACCGCGCACCTGCTGGGCTATGACGCCATGGGCATCGCGGACCGCAACAGCATGGCCGGAACGGTGCGGGTGCATGGGGAAGCGGCGACAGCAGGCCTGCGCCCGGTCATCGGCTGCCGTCTGGATCTGATGGATGCCCCCTCCCTGCTCGCCTATCCGAAGGACCGGGCGGGCTATGGTCGTCTCTGCGCCCTGCTCTCCGCCGGCAAGATGCAGGACGCGGCGGGGGAGTGGCAGCGCAAGGGCGTCTGCGACCTGTCACTGGCCATGGTGGCGGAGGCCCTGGGTGCCGAACCGGCACAGGTGGTGCTGATCGCCATGCCGGGGGCGGACGTGAACCGCTTCGCCGCCGAGCTGCCGCGTCTGGTGCAGCATCTGCCCGGTCTCAGCCACATTGCCGCGACATACCTCTATCGCGGCGACGACCGGGCGCGGATCAACCATCTGGCGCGGCTGGCCAGCGCACATGACCTGCGTCTGCTGGCCACCAACGACGTGCATTACCACACGCCCGCCCGCCGCCCGCTGCAGGACGTGATGACCTGCATCCGGGAGAAGGTGACAATCCGCAACGCCGGACACCTGCTCCACCCCAACGCGGAACGACACCTGAAATCCCCCGCCGAGATGCAGCGCCTGTTCGCCGACTGGCCGGAAGCGATCAGCGAAAGCCGACGCATCGCCGACGCCTGCCGCTTCTCCCTGTCGGAACTGCGCTACGAATATCCGGAGGAGACCGTGCCGCATGGCCGCACCCCGGACGAACAGCTTGCACTGCTGACCCGGGAGGGCGCGGCGGAACGCTATCCGGACGGTGTGCCGGATGATGTGCAGCAGACCCTGGACAAGGAACTCGCACTTATCCAGAAGATGAATATTGCCCGCTATTTCCTTACGATAAAGGATATAATTGATTTTTCACGTGGCGAAGGCATCCTCTGCCAGGGGCGTGGTTCGGCGGCCAACAGCGCCGTCTGCTATTGCCTGAAGATCACCTCCGTCGATCCGGCGCAGCACCAGTTGCTGTTCGAGCGCTTCATCTCGGAGGAGCGGAAGGAGCCTCCCGACATCGACGTGGATTTCGAGCATGAGCGGCGCGAGGAGGTGATCCAGCACATCTATGCCCGCTATGGCCGCGACCGGGCCGGGCTGTGTGCCACCGTCATCCACTACCGCCCCCGCATGGCGATCCGGGAGGTGGGCAAGGTCATGGGCCTGTCGGAGGATGTGACCACCGCACTGGCCCGCACCGTCTGGGGATCCTGGGGGGCATCAGTGGAGGACGGCATGGTGACGGAGGCGGGGCTGGACCTGTCCGACCCGCACCTGAAACGCACCATCGCCCTGACGCATGAGCTGATCGGCATGCCCCGGCACCTGTCACAGCATGTCGGCGGCTTCATCCTGACCCAGCATCCACTGGTGCAGACCGTCCCCATCGGCAATGGCGCGATGGCCGACCGCAGCTTCATCGAATGGAACAAGGACGACATCGACACGCTGGGCATCCTGAAGGTCGATGTGCTGGCGCTGGGGATGCTGACCTGCATCCGCAAGGGCTTCGACATGCTGCGCGCGCACCATGGCCGGGACCTGTCGCTGGCCACCGTGCCGCAGGAGGACGCGGCGGTCTACGACATGCTCTGCAAGGGCGACTCGGTGGGCGTGTTCCAGGTGGAGAGCCGGGCGCAGATGAACATGCTGCCGCGCCTGAAACCGCGCACCTTCTACGATCTGGTGATCGAGGTGGCGATCGTCCGCCCCGGCCCGATCCAGGGCGACATGGTGCATCCCTACCTGCGCCGCCGCCAGGGCAAGGAGCCGGAGGTCTATCCCTCCCCCGGCCCCGAACATGACCCGGACGAACTGAAGAACATCCTGAAACGGACACTCGGGGTGCCGATCTTCCAGGAGCAGGCGATGAAGATCGCCATGGTCGCCGCCTGCTTCTCCCCCGTGGAGGCCAACCAGTTGCGCAAGGCCATGGCCACGTTCCGCTCGAAGGGGCTGGTCAGCGAACACCGGGAGAAGATGGTCGGCCGCATGGTGGAACGCGGCTATGACCCGGCGTTCGCGGAGCGCTGCTTCAGCCAGATCGAGGGCTTTGGCGAATACGGCTTTCCCGAAAGCCATGCCGCCAGCTTCGCGCATCTGGTCTATGTCTCCAGTTGGATGAAGTGCCACTATCCGGCGG
>CAXBNO010000046.1:0-11057 GCA_963976775.1 uncultured Kordiimonadales bacterium | reverse complement strand
TGCTGTCCCTGCCGTTCAACTCCTCGACGCCGGTCCTGTGGGTCAACAATGACCTGCTGAAGCAGGCGGGTGTGGACAGGACGCCGACCACCTGGGACGAAATGTTCGAAGCAGGCAAAAAGCTGCAGGCCGCCGGACACGATTGTGCCTTCTCCTTCGGCTGGCAGAGCTGGGTCATGGTCGAGAACATGAGCGCCTGGCACAATCTGCCCATCGGCACGAAATCCAACGGCTTCGACGGGCTGGATACCGAGTTCACGTTCAACAATGGCACCATCACCGGCCTGCTGCAGCGGATTGCCGATGCGGGCAAGTCGGGCATGTTCAAGTACGGTGGCCGTCGCGGCGACAGCCTGGCCCTGTTCACCACCGGTGAATGCGCCATGTGGATGAACTCCTCCGCCTACTATGCCTCCATCAAGGCGCAGGCGAAGTTCGACTTCAGCCAGTCCATGCTGCCGTACCTTTCGGACGTGGTCTCCAAGCCGCAGAATTCCATCATTGGCGGCGCGACCCTGTGGGTGCTGCGGGGCAAGGATGACGCCGACTATCGCGGTGTCGCGGAGTTCTTCACGTACCTGTCCCGCCCGGAAATCCAGGCCGACTGGCATCAGTCCACAGGCTATGTGCCGATCACCACGGCGGCCTGGAAGCTGTCGCAGGAACAGGGCTTCTACAAGACCAACCCCGGCACCGACACGGCGATCAAGCAGCTCAGCCTGAACACGCCGACCGCCAATTCCCGTGGCCTGCGGTTCGGCAACTTCGTCCAGATCCGCGACATCATCAACGAGGAGATGGAGGCGATCTGGTCCGGCGAGAAGTCAGCGCAGAAGGCCATGGATGATGCCAAGTCCCGTGGCGACAACCTGCTGCGGAAGTTCGAGAAGACCAACTGACCAACCTGACGCGCAAGACCTGCGCCGAAGATGGTGGCCGCCCCGCAGGCATTCCTGCGGGGCGGTATGTCTTTTCCATCAGATACCTGTTTCCGAACCGGACCACATGAACAGTTCCCCCTACCGCCACAGGATGCTGCCCTGGCTGCTGGTGCTGCCGCAGCTTGCCATCACCCTGGTCTTCTTCATCTGGCCTGCCAGTCAGGCACTCTGGCAAAGCATGCTGCGCGAAGATGCCTGGGGTCTGGCACAGGAATTCATTGGCTTCGAGAACTTTGCCGACCTGTTTGCCGATCCGCTGTTCCTGGAGAGCTTCCGGATCACCTTTGTCTTCAGTATTGCCGTCGCGACCCTTTCCATGGCCCTGTCGCTGCTGCTGGCGATCAATGCCGACCGGGTGGTGCGCGGCAACAGTACCTATCGTACCCTGCTGATCTGGCCCTATGCGGTCGCCCCGGCACTGGCTGGCGTGCTCTGGTTCTTCATGTTCAACCCGACGGTCGGCATCCTGTCATGGCTGCTGAAGGGTGTCGGATATGACTGGAATCACCATGCGAGCGGTACCGATGCCATGCTGCTGGTGATCATGGCCGCCGCCTGGAAGCAGATCAGCTACAATTTCCTGTTCTTCCTCGCCGGACTGCAGGCGATCCCGAAGAGCCTGATCGAGGCCGCCGCGATCGACGGCGCCGGACCGGTCCGGCGGTTCTGGAGCATCATCCTTCCGCTGTTGTCGCCAACCACCTTCTTCCTGCTCGTCGTGAACGTCGTCTACGCCTTCTTCGATACCTTCGGCCTGATCCATGCCACGACAGAGGGCGGCCCGGCGGGTGCGACACAGATCCTGGTCTACAAGGTCTATGCCGATGGTTTCGTCGGCCTTGATCTGGGTGGGTCGGCCGCGCAGTCCGTTATCCTCATGACCATCGTCATCGCGCTGACCGTGGTCCAGTTCCGCTATGTCGAGCGGAAGGTGGCCTACTGATGGTCGAGAACCGCCCGGTCCTGAATGCCATTTCCCACAGCCTGCTGCTGCTCGGTGTTGCCGTGACGCTGTTGCCGATCTGGATCATGTTCGTTGCCTCGACCCATGCGCCTGAGGAACTGCTGCGGGCTCCCATCCCCATGTGGCCCGGCGACCGGCTCTGGCAGAACTACACCGAGGTGCTCTCCGGCGGCATCACGGGCGCAGGTGGCGTGCCCGTGGGGCTGATGATGCTGAACAGCCTGGTCATGGCCCTGTCGATTGCCATCGGCAAGATCGCGATCTCCATCATCGCCGCCTTCGCAATTGTCTATTTCCGCTTCCCGTTCCGCATGGGCGTCTTCTGGCTGATCTTCGTCACGCTGATGCTGCCCGTGGAAGTCCGCATCCTGCCCACCTTCAAGGTGGTGGCTGATCTGGGCATGCTGAACTCCTACGCAGGCCTGTCGATACCGCTGATCGCTTCCGCCACCGCCACCTTCCTGTTCCGTCAGTTCTTCATGACCGTGCCGAAGGAGATGGTCGAGGCGGCGCGCATGGATGGTGCGGGTCCGATCCGGTTCTTCATCGATGTGCTGCTGCCGCTCTCGCGCACCAACATCGCCGCCCTGTTCGTCATCCTCTTCATCTATGGCTGGAACCAGTACCTCTGGCCCCTGCTGATCACGACGGACGAAAGCCACTATACCGTCGTCATGGGCATCCAGCGCATGGTCAGCGCCGCCGAACAACTGCCTGTCTGGCACCACGTGATGGCAACCGCGATGCTGGCCATGCTGCCGCCCGCGCTCATCGTCATCCTGATGCAGCGGCAGTTCATCAAGGGCCTGATCGAGACCGAGAAGTGAGTCCGACCCGATGAAAGCAGACACATGAGCACCATCGAACTGCGTGGCGTGACGAAGTCCTACGGAGCCAACCAGGTCGTGCACGGTATCGACCTGCAGGTCCAGCAGGGCGAGTTCATCGTCATCCTGGGACCGTCCGGCTGTGGCAAGTCCACGCTGCTGCGCATGGTGGCGGGGCTGGAGATCATCTCGGGCGGCAAGATCCTGATCGATGGCAAGGTCGTCAACAACCTGGAACCGGCGGAGCGGGACATCGCCATGGTCTTCCAGAATTACGCCCTCTATCCGCACATGACGGTGGAGCGGAACATGGCCTACGGCCTGAAGATCCGTGGTCTGCCCAAGGACGAGATCGCCCTGCGGGTCCGGCGAACCGCCGAATTGCTGGAACTGGGGTCTCTGCTGCACAGGAAGCCGCGGGAACTCTCGGGCGGTCAGCGTCAGCGGGTCGCAATGGGTCGTGCCATCATCCGCGAGCCCCGCGTCTTCCTGTTCGATGAGCCGCTCTCGAACCTTGATGCCCGTCTGCGGGTACAGACCCGGCTGGAGATACACCGCCTGCAGCAGGAAACCGGCATCACGTCGCTGTATGTCACCCACGATCAGGTGGAGGCCATGACCCTGGGCCACCGGATCGTTGTCATGAACAATGGCGTGGCCGAACAGGTGGGAACGCCGGACGAGATCTACGAACGCCCGGCCACCAGCTTTGTCGCGAGCTTCATCGGCGCACCGCCCATGAGCCTGCTGCCCGCGACCGTCAGTGAAGATCGGCAACAGGCGGACATCACGCCCGGTCTGCACATCCCCCTGCCCCGACCGGGCATCCCGGGACAGGAGATACAGATCGGCATCCGGCCGGAGAATGTCGTGCCCTGCAATGCCGGCACGGGGGCGGCCATGACGGTCGAGCATCTGGAGGTACTGGGCGCGGATCAGATCGCCCATCTGGTCCGCGACGATGCACGGCTCTGCGCGCGTCTGCCCCGCCATTCCCGGCTGTCCCCTGGCGACACCCTGAACATCGAAGTCCTGGCGGAGGCGGTATCCATGTTCGATCAGCAGACGGGCCGTGCGATCTGACCCTTTCCCTGCGGCGCGACCTCGCGTAGAAGCGCGCGCATGACAACAGCATCTGACAAGACAGCTTCAGGCAGCGGCTCCGCCGCGCCGAAGATCGGCATTGTTTCCCTGGGGTGTCCCAAGGCCCTGGTGGATTCGGAACGAATCATCACCTCGCTGCGGGCGGAGGGCTATGAACTCTCGCCCGAATATGCCGACGCCGATGCCGTGATCGTCAATACCTGCGGCTTCCTGGACAGCGCCAAGGCGGAAAGCCTCGAGGCCATCGGCGAAGCCATGGCCCGGAACGGGCGCGTGATCGTCACCGGCTGCATGGGTGTCGACGAGGCCGCGATCCGCCAGAGCCACCCCGGCGTTCTGGCTGTCACCGGGCCGCATCAGTACGAACAGGTGGTGGAGGCGGTACATGCGCATGTGCCCCCCGCCCATGAACCCTGGCTCAATCTGGTACCGGAAGCGGGCCTGAAACTGACCCCGCGCCACTATGCATATCTCAAGATTTCAGAAGGTTGCAATCATTCCTGCAAGTTCTGCATCATTCCTGACCTGCGCGGTAAACTGGTCAGCCGCCCGGCGGCAAAGGTGCTCTACGAGGCCGAGCGGCTGGTCGAGGCAGGAGTGCAGGAACTGCTGGTGATCTCCCAGGACACCTCTGCCTATGGTGTCGATATCCGCCATGCACCGACCCCCTGGCACGGGGAGCAGATCAACGCTCATGTGTTCCACCTGGCCGAGGCGCTGGGCCGTTTCGGTGTCTGGGTCCGGCTGCACTATGTCTACCCCTACCCGCATGTGGACCGGCTGATCCCGCTGATGGCGGAGGAGAAGATCCTTCCCTACATCGACATCCCGTTCCAGCACGCCAGCCCGACGGTGCTGCAGGCCATGCGCCGCCCGGCGGCGCAGGAGAAGACGCTCGACCGAATCCGGAGCTGGCGCCGAGACGTGCCGGACCTGACGCTGCGTTCCACCTTCATTGTCGGCTTTCCGGGGGAGACGGAAGCGGATTTCCAGTTCCTGCTCGACTGGCTGCAGGAGGCGCAACTGGATCGCGTCGGCTGTTTCCGCTACGAGCCTGTCGCAGGGGCCGCCGCGAACGACCTGCCGAACCCGGTGCCGGAGGAAGTGAAGGAAGAGCGCTGGCACCGGTTCATGCAGGCCCAGCAGGCGATCAGCGAACAGCGCATGAAGCAGAAGATCGGCTGGGAATACGAGGTGCTGGTCGACGAGGTCGACGAGGATGGCGCCATTGCCCGATCCAAGGCCGATGCGCCCGACATCGATGGCTGCGTCTTCATCAATGGCGAAACCGAACTGGAACCGGGCGACATGGTCCGCGTCGAGATCACCGAAGCGGACCACTACGACCTGTGGGGCCAACTGGTCTGAGCCCGGGCTGACTGCATCACAACCGCGTCCGTCTGCCGACCCTGATTCAGGCTTCCGGTGCGATAGTCAGTTTCAGGCCATCCAGGGCATCGGTCATCTCGATCTGGCAGGACAGGCGGGAATTCGCCTTGTAGGTCGGCTCGTCCTCGACCAGGCCCTTCTCGTCATCATCCTGTGCCGGCAGCTTCGCCGCCCAGGCTTCGTCGATATAGACATGGCACGTGGCGCAGGCACAGGAGCCACCACAGATCGCGTCGATCTCGTAGTCATTGTCGCGCAGGTTCTCCATGACGGAGATGCCGCTTTCGGCCTCCAGCGTTGATTCCGCGCCAGCGCGATTGGTGATGTGAATGACCGGCATGCTGTCCGGACCCTCCCTGGAATGAGTATCAGACTTCCTTGATCGGAATTTCCGTGTCGGCAAGACGGGCTGCATCGACCGTTCGCCCCTCCCCGATCCACTTGCGCCCGCGTACGTAATCGGCACCGACATTGATGGCGTTCACGCCCGAGACCCTGCCGTCCCGCAGGTAGAAGACGGAGAATGACCGGCGGGCCGGATCGCCGCGCACCACCACCTGATCATCAGGGGCGGGCAGTCCGGCCATCTGCATCTTCAGGTCATACTGGTCCGACCAGAACCAGGGCACCTCGGCATAGTTCACGCCCTTGTCGGTGAGTTCATTTGAAATGCAGCGGGCCTGATCGACGGCATTCTGGACCGATTCCAGTCGCACGGTCCGGCCCAGCAGCGCGTTCGGATGCCGCGTGCAGTCTCCGGCGGCAAAGACGTCCGGATCGGACGTTCGCGCCCGCGCATCGACGACGATACCATCGTCTACCGCCAGTCCGGCATCCGCCGCCAGCGCGACCACCGGCACGACGCCGATGCCGACGAGCACGATGTCGGCGGGATGCAGGTTCCCATGGCTGTCGGTCACATGCTCGGCCCTGCCGTCGCCGCCAATCTCCGCGACACCGGTCTCCAGCAGGATACGCACCCCTTCGGCCGTGTGGGCATCCTCGTAGAAGCGCGACACCGGCTCGGCCACGGCGCGCGCCATCACCCTGTCCATCATCTCGATCACGGTCACATCGCAGCCAAGTTTGCGCAGTGCCGCCGCAGCTTCCAGCCCGATGTAGCCGCCACCGGCAATCACCACCCTGGCGCCGGGCGTGGCCTTCTCCCGGATCGCGAGGGTATCGTCGATGGTGCGGATGTAATGAACCCCCGGCAGGTCACGGCCGGCCACCGGAATCTCCCGGATCGCCGTACCCGTGCAGAGCGCCAGCCGGTCGTAGGCGAGCGATTCGCCACCCGCCAGCGTGATAGTCTTGCCTGCCCTGTCGATCGACGTGACCTCGGTCCCGAGCCGAAGATCGACCCCCTTGTCGGCATAGAAGCTCTCGGGCCGCAGAAACACCTTCTCCGTCGGCACCTCTCCCATCAGCAACTGCTTCGACAGCGGCGGCCGTTCATAGGGCGGCCACTTCTCGGCGCCGATCAGGGTGATGCGAAACCGGTCTCCCGCACGGGCAAGCTGGGTCGCGAGCGTCCCTCCGGCATGGCCGGCCCCGACAATCACAATATGCTCGCTCATGCGCATCGATCCTTCGTCACGCGGGCGCCACGCTGTCACATGACATGCGCGACCGGCCCCTTGTACATACCCAAGGCGGCACCCAAGTGGAAGCCGCCGCGTCGGGTGCGATCAGTCGCCGCGATGGTGGTGCGGACGACTGCCGTTGATGCTGCTATGTTTCGCCGCCCGAGACAATTCAGGGAACCCGATACGTTGACCGAGACCAGCAGCCGTGACGCTCAGGATGCGACGCCTGAACCACCTGCGCCAGAGGCGCCGGAAAAGCGGGCGCGTGCTTCGACCGGTGTGCTGATCCGGCGAATCTGGTCGGAGTATGTGACGCAATATCTGACCGAACTGATCATCGGCATCATTGCCGTTGTCCTGGTGGCGGGCTGCACGGCGCTGATCGTGCATCAGCTTGAGCCAGTGATCGATGAAATCTTCATCAACGGCGACGAGAGCCAGTTGGTCATCATTCCGCTGATCATGATCGCCATCTTCTGTGTCCTGGCCGTCTCTACCTACCTGCAGCATTTCACGATACGGGCGGTCGGCTTCCGGGTCGTGACGGACATCCAGAAGCATCTCTACCGTCGCCTGATTCGTGCCGATCTGCGGTTCTTCCATCTGGAAACGGTGGGCGAGTTCATCAGCCGCTTCCTGACCGATACCGTCGTCTTGCGGGAGGCCCTGGCGACAACGACGGTCGCGCTCTGCAAGGACATGCTGACGGCTGTCTTCCTGATCGTGGTAATGTTCACCAAGGACTGGCAGATGGCGCTTATCGCCTCCCTGATCCTGCCTGCGACAGCGCTGCCGATGCTGCGGATCGGGCGGCTGTCGCGAAAGTCGTCGGAAGGCATCCAGCAGACCTCCGGCTCCCTCTCCTCCTTCCTCGATGACACGCTTTCCGGCGTACGGCAGGTGAAGGCCTATGGCCGCGAAGCCTACGAGGTGGAGCGTGGTTCGCAGGTGATGGACGCGCGGGAGAACATGTTCATCAAGAACCTGCGGGCCCGGTCACTGATCACACCGCTGATCGAGGTCTTCGTCGGCGTCGCGATTGCCGCGATCATCTATTTCGGCGGGCACCGGGTTCTTGCCGGCAACATGACGCCCGGCGAATTCTTCGCCTTCCTGACCGCGCTGCTGATGATGGCGCAGCCGATCCGCCGCCTGGGCAAGCTGACCGCCGCGCTGCAGTCCGGCCTGGCCGCCGCCGACCGGCTGTTCCAGTCCATTGACGGCCTGCCGGAGATCGAGGACCGCTCCAATGGCCGTGAACTGAAGGTGGACCGTGGCGAGGTCCGCTTCCGTGACGTGCATTTCGCCTACCCCGATGGCACGGCGGCGCTGCGCGGTATCAGCCTGGACTGTCAGCCCGGTGAAACCATTGCGCTTGTGGGCGGTTCCGGCGGCGGCAAGTCCACAATCCTGAACCTGACCGCCCGGTTCTATGACACCAGTTCCGGCACAGTGGAGATCGACGGCCAGCCCGTGGACCAGGTCAGCGCCGCCAGCCTGCGTGCCGCCATGGGATTTGTCGGTCAGGATACGGCCCTGTTCGACGACACCATTCGCGCCAACATCGCCTATGGCCGGCCCGACGCCACGTCGGACCAGATCGAGGCGGCGGCGATCGCGGCCAACGCGCACGGCTTCATCCAGAACCTGCCGCAGGGTTACGAGACCGTCGTCGGTGCCGCCGGGTTCCGGCTGAGCGGTGGCCAGCGGCAGCGCATTGCCATCGCCCGCGCCATGCTGCGTGACGCACCGATCCTGCTGCTGGACGAAGCCACCTCGGCGCTGGACACGGAATCGGAGCGCAAGGTGCAGGCGGCCCTCGCCCGGCTGGCGAAGGGACGCTCCACCATCATGGTGGCGCATCGCCTGACCACTGTCGTGAACGCTGATCGGATCTATGTGATCGAGGATGGCCAGGTCGCCGAGAGTGGCTCCCACGGTGAATTGCTCGCCCGCAATGGCCGCTACGCCGAACTCTATGCTGACAGCACGGGCGAGACCCCCGCATCCGCCGGGGCGGCTGCTGTCGGCGCGGACTGAAATCTTGGTCGGCCAATTGCTCTATGGCGGGGTCGGGACGCTGCTTGCGCCACTGGCCCCCGGTCTGCTGCGTCATCGTCTGAAACAGGGCAAGGAAGACCCGGCGCGCACAGGTGAACGCCTGGGCCATCCGGGGATGGCACGCCCCGCAGGGCCCCTGATCTGGATTCACGGGGCAAGTGTGGGGGAAGCCCAGTCGGTGCTCGCCCTGATCGCCCGCCTGAGAACCGACCGACCCGACATTGCCATCCTGGTCACGACCGGGACCGTCACCTCGGCCAGGCTGTTGCAGGATCGCCTGCCCGACGGCGCATTTCACCAGTTCGTGCCGCTGGATCTGCCCGGTGCCACCGCACGTTTCATCGCGCACTGGCGACCGGACGCCGCCTTCTGGGTGGAGAGTGAACTCTGGCCCGGACTGATCCGCGCCATGCATGAGACCGGGAAGCCTCTCATCCTGCTGAACGGGCGCATGTCTGCGCGATCCTTTGGCCGCTGGAAGCTGGTCCGTCCCGTGGTCCGCGACATGCTGCGCCGGTTCACCCTGATTCTGAGCCAGTCAGCAGAGCATTCAGCACGTTTCAGGGCACTGGGCGCGGGGAATGTCGCCGAGGCGGGCAACCTGAAGCATGCCGCAGAACCCCTGACGGTGGATGATGCGGAACTGGCACGCCTGCAATCCTGCATCGGCGACCGGTCTGTCTGGGTGGCGGCGAGCGTGCATCCCGGCGAGGAACAGGCACTGGCTGCCGCACACCTGCATCTGATGGCTGACGACGCACACGCCCTGCTGATCGTCGTGCCGCGCCACCCGGCGCGGGCCGGTGACATGGCAAGGGCCTTCACGAATCAGGGGATGACCGTGTCCTTCCGCAGTCAGGATGATGACCCGGACGGGAATTGTGCCGTTCATTTCGCGGATACGATGGGGGAACTGGGCCTGTTCTACCGGCTGGCACCGCTGGCAGTGATCGGTGGTTCCTTCATACCGCACGGGGGCCAGAATCTGCTGGAGGCCGCGCGCCTGGGTGTCGTCCCCATATGCGGTCCCGCCATGGACAATTTCCGGGCTGTGGCAGAGGAAATGCAGGCAGTCGGCGCCATGATCCAGGTCGATGACGCGGCCACGCTGTCCGAAACCGTCCGGCGATTGCTGACGACATCCGAGGAACTTGGCACCGCCCGGTCACGCTGTCTGGCGGCAACGGCGGCCCACGATGGTGTGCTGATGCGCGTCCTGGCAGAAATCGGGCCCTTCCTGCCCCCGGAGCAATTCCCGTGAAGGCCCCGGCATTCTGGCAAGGCGGTCGCCGCTCCGTGATTGCCCCGGCCCTGACTCCGGCAAGCTGGCTCTGGTCAGCGGCAACACGCCTGCGACGTCGCAGAACGAAGCCCTGGCGTGCACCCGTGCCGGTGGTCTGTGTCGGCAACCTGACAGCGGGCGGTGCGGGAAAGACACCAACGGTTGCGGCACTGGCAATCTGGTTCCAGGCGCAGGGCAGGACTGTCCATATCCTGCTGCGTGGACATGGCGGCAGCCTTTCATCCCATGGCGCACACAGGGTCGATCCGGGCAGTCACGGCGTGGCCGAGGTCGGGGATGAGGCACTGCTGCATGCACGCATTGCCCCGACCTTCATCGCTGCCGACCGGGTGGCCGGGGCGAAGCTGGCGGCTGAAGGCGCAGACCTGATCCTGATGGACGACGGGCATCAGAACCCGTCACTGGCCCGGGACCTTTCGATCATCGTGGTGGATCTGGGATTCGGTCTCGGCAACGGGCGCGTGATCCCGGCGGGTCCGCTCAGGGAACCGGCGACGGAGGGGCTGGCACGCGCCAATGCCGTCATTGCCATTGGCAACGGCATGGTCCCCGACACCATCGCGCGCACCAGCCTGCCGGTGCTGAAGGCGCACATCGTGCCCGACCGTTCCGCCATGGACCTGGCGGGGCAACGGGTCGTGGCGATGACCGGCATCGGCCGACCGGACAAGTTCGTCGAGACCCTGCTGGAAATGCGGGCGCAGGTGATGGACCTGCTGGCCCACCCCGATCACCATGTCTTCAGCGGCGATGACATCCTGCGCGCCGTTGACCGCGCGCGGGCCCTGGACGCGATCCCCGTCACGACGGCCAAGGACCATGTACGCCTGCCCTCCGAAGCCAGGGACCTATTCCGGTCCGTCGATATTCATCTGGAAT
>CAXBNO010000045.1:0-11328 GCA_963976775.1 uncultured Kordiimonadales bacterium | reverse complement strand
TGCTCATGCGTGTCTCCCGAAACTCAAGCTGCGCGGTCAGAGTGCCAGCATGCGGAATAGTGTGCGGGGGCCTTCGCCTCGAGGGCAGGCCGTTCTTGTCTGCAGATGTCCGTGGCCTCGTTGCAACGAGGCGCGAAAGCGCACCCCGGAGGCAGATCGTAGAGGGCCGGCACTGTGCCAAGAATGGTTTCCAGCCTCGACCGATGCCCTTCGCCGCCTTCCATGCCAAGCCGCGGAATTGCCCGAAGGAGTCCCCGTGTGTAGGGGTGGCGCGGTGATGCGAAGAGTTCGTCGACGCTGGCCTCCTCGACCTTCCGGCCTGCATACATGACGACCACCCGTTGCGCGATCTCGGCGATAACGCCGAGATCATGCGTAATCATGATTACAGCCGTGCCGAGTTCGTCCCGCAACTCCTGTATCAGTTCCAGAATCTGAGCCTGGATAGTGACGTCCAGCGCGGTGGTCGGCTCATCAGCAATCAGAATCTTCGGATTGCACGACAGGGCCATCGCGATCATGGCGCGCTGCCGCATGCCGCCCGACAGTTCATGCGGATAGGCATCCACCCGCTTCTCTGGCACAGGTATGTGAACGCGCCTGAGCATCTCTATCGCACGATTGCGGGCTTCTGCACGCGACATATCCTGGTGGAGGCGAAGCGGTTCAATGATCTGCTCACCGACCGTCATGACCGGATTAAGTGCTGTCATGGGCTCCTGGAAGATCATTGAGATGTCGTTGCCGCGAATCCGCCGCATCTCAGCCTCGCTCACTTTGGCAAGGTCACGGCTACCATACATCATTGACCCGGAGACGATGCCCCCCAGCCTCGGTGGAATGAGCCGAAGTATCGAGAGGGACGTAACACTCTTGCCGCACCCGGATTCGCCAACGATGCCAAGCACCTCACCGCGGTGCAATTTGAATGACACTCCGTCCACTGCGGGCACGACCCCTTGACGCGTGTAGAAATGCGTCCGCAGATCATCAACATCCAGAACAACCTCCGGCTCTTCGTCGGGCGACTCTGTCCGGCGTTCAATTGTCTCGGTCTTCATTATGCATTCCCCCTCCCCCTTTGCCGACAACGCCGCCCCCGCACAGTGTGCAGGCCAGCTTTCGCCAGTTTGGTTGCACCTGTGAATAGGTACAAACGATAACACATGATAACATTTTGATTGACGCATGATAACATTTTGATGCAAAATTCTTAATGCAATAGTTGCAAAAATATCTCTAAACGACAAAAATGCAACAAAGCAGGAAACGCTACAAGGGAGAATCTGGATGCGCAGAATTCACAAGAAGTTGGGCGCTGCCCTGTTGGGGGGGGCAATTCTCGCCGGCGCCACCGTTCCGGCAATTGCCGCCGAAGATGGAGGGATCGTCATTGCGCAGCCTGTGCTGCGCCAGCAATTCGATCCCACGGCAGTCGTTGCAACAACAGATTTCCTAGTTCAGGACATGTTGTTTGATGGCCTTCTCAATCTGACCGAGAGTGGGATTACTCCGGCGCTCGCGCTCAGCTGGAACATCTCAAACGAAGGCAAGCACATCGACTTCAAGCTCCGAGAGGGCGTGAAGTTCCACAATGGCGACCCCTTCACATCCGAAGACGTGAAGTTCACTTTCGAGAAGATCCTGTCACCGGAAAGCACCCATTCCTATCGCAAGCCATTCCAGGCGGCCATGGAAGGTGTTGAAATTCTGGGTCCCCACGAGGTCCGCTTCGTTCTCAAGGGTCCCTGGCCGGGCTTCTTTACCGGCGCCCGTAACGCACTGATCTCCATTGCACCAAAGGCTTACTACGAAAAGGTGGGGGCTGAAGCCTTTCAGAAGGCGCCCGTTGGAACCGGGCCGTTCAAGTTGTCAGACATCAAAGCCGGCGAATGGACCGAATTTGCGGCCAATGAGAGCTATTGGGATGGCGCGCCGAAAGTGAAATCGGTTCGCAAGGTGCTGGTGAAAGAGCCATTCACGCGCTATGCCATGTTGACCAAGGGTGAGGCAGACGTTGTCATGGGCGTCACCGGTCCGCTGCTCGACAAGATCCGCAGCAACGGTGACCTGCGCATTGTCTCCGCTAAGTACAGTGGCACTTCGGCCCTCTATTTCAACAAGACCAGCTTTCCTGCGTCACATGATGTGCGGGTGCGTCGGGCATTCGGCTATGCGATCAATCTGAAAGAAATATCCGAAACCATACTCGGCGGCGTCTGCGAACCGGCATCCAGCATTGCAACGCCGGGTACCTTCGGTCATCTGCCTGGCCTTACGCCCATCCCTTATGATCCAGCGAAGTCAAAGCAGCTCCTGAAGGAAGCCGGAATCACGGATGGTCTGGAAGTCAGCTATGTCCTCCACACTGAATCCTTTGGCTCCTTGCCAAATGCTCCGCAGGCTCTCGAGGCAATTGCTGGCAATCTGGAGGCCGTAGGCATCAAGGTTGAGCGGAAGGCAATGGAAACTGGTTCATTCCTGCAGACCTACCGTGGCGGGAAGCAGCCGGACGTCTTCTACGGCCCGTCCTCGGTTCCCGACGATGCTTCAAATACGATGGACGGCTGGTTCCTGCCCACCTCCGTCTGGTCGTCAGGCAATGTGGACGTTCCAGAATATGTCGATATCTACAAGCGTCAGTTGGTAGAGACCGACATGGAAAAGCGCCGCGCAATCATCCAGGAGTTCGTGAAGCTGGAGGATGAAAACCATCGCGCTATACCCTTGTTCTGGTGCAACACGCCGTTTGCGGTCGGCCCGCGGATCAAGAACTGGTCGCTTGGTCTCGGCAGTGGCTACCACATGAATCTCGATACGCTTCAACTCAATAACTGAGTGTAATCGAGAGCCCGGGGGGGGGGGGGGGAGGCGAGCATGTCTAGTCGATTTGTTGTGCAGAGGCTGGTGCAGACTCTGCTCACGATTCTGCTGCTTAGTCTGATTGTCTTTGCGCTCGCGCGCATCTCTGGCGATCCCGTGATGATCATGGCCCCCCCGGAAGCCACAGAATCCGACCTTGAGGTACTTCGGGCCAAGCTCGGCCTGGACCAACCTCTTGTCGTACAGTACTGGGTATTCATCAGCAACGCCGCCCAGGGTGACTTTGGCACCTCGATCAAGTGGAACACATCGGCTGCGGAGATCATCATCGAGCGGTTCCCCGCCACGATACTGCTTTCCGCGACGTCGATGCTGTTCGGCCTGATGCTGGCTATCCCGGTTGGGATACTATCGGCGGTAAAGCGGGACACTTGGATCGACAATGTCGGCAAGGTTGTGGCTTTGACCGGACAAAGCATGCCGACATTCTGGTTCGGGATCCTGCTGATCTTGTTCTTCTCACTTTATATCCCGATCTTTCCGACATCGGGTTACGGAACGATCTGGCATCTTATCCTGCCCAGCCTCACGTTGGGGGGGTTTGTCGCCGCTTCGATCATGCGTGTGACAAGATCCGCGATGCTTGACGCACTCGAGGCTGACTACGTTCGTACTGCACGCAGCAAGGGTGTCGCCGAGCGGAGTGTCGTTCTGATTCACGCCTTTCGGAACGCCGCCATACCCATCATCACCATCACGGCGCTGCAGGCCGCCACTATCCTGCGTGGAGCAGTCGTGACCGAATCTGTTTTCTCCTGGCCCGGCGTAGGCAAGATCGCCGTCGACGCGGTCTATGCGCGCGATTTCCCGATGGTGCAGGCTGCCGTCCTCTTCATGGGCGTCGTCTTTCTGTTCATGAACCTGCTGGTTGACCTGCTCTATGTCTGGCTTGACCCGCGTATCAGCTACCTGAAGAAATGACCATGGCATTGACTACATCGAAGAAGGTTACCCCACAGGCCGGGCTGATACACGGTCGCCCATCATGGCGTACGCTGGTGCCAGGGGCCTTTCTGCTTCTGATCATCCTGTCGGCGCTGTTTGCCGACATGATCTCGCCATTCGAACCGAATACGCAGAATCTCAGACTTTTCCTGAGCGAACCAGGTGGTGACTACATCCTCGGCACCGACGCGCTCGGTCGCGACATCCTGAGCAGGTTGATGCACGGGGGACAGATTTCGCTTCTCGTTGGCGTCAGCTCTGTCAGTGTTGCCATGGTTCTGGGCGTCTTCATGGGAATAACTTCTGCAATGGTCGGGGGATGGATCGGAGAGGCAATCATGCGCCTGACTGATCTCTTCCTTTCGCTTCCCGCAGTCCTCATTGCTCTTGCCGCCGCCGCGACTGTCGGGCCCAGCCTGATGAATGTCATCCTGATCATCGGCTGCATCTATTGGGCACAGTTCGCCCGCATGGTACGTGGCGAGGCGCTGTCTATCCGCGAACTCGACTATGTCCAGGCTGCCTATGCCGTGGGCTGCGGGCCGCTGCGCCTGCTCTGGCTGCATGTTCTGCCTAACCTGGTGAACACGATCATTGTCATGGCAACCTTACAGATCGCGGCGGCGATCCTGCTGGAATCGACACTGTCGTTCCTCGGCGTTGGCGTACCGCCACCCACATCGACCTGGGGTTCAATGGTCGCAGAGGGGCGACCCTATGTTGAACTCGGTTGGTGGACTGTCACCTTCCCCGGCTTTGCCATCATGATCACGGTTCTCTCGATCAACCTTCTTGGCGATGTATTGCGTGACCGGCTGGATCCGAAGTTCAACCGGAACCGTTGATGATGCCCGGCCTTCTGAAGGAAACGGACCCTTCTACCGCATTCCGTTGGCGGGACCAGACATTTGCCGAAGCGCTTGTCTGGGCAGCCGAGCATCACGGTGAGCGGGTCGCTGTCAGCACGCGCGATGCACGACTGACCTACAGCGAACTACTGGCACGCGTCGAGGCATTTGCGCTTGGTCTGAATGAAATCGGGGTGCGTCGGGGGGACAACATTGCGCTCTGGATGACCGACACGATCGAATGGGTCATTGCACGCTGGGCCATCCCGAGCTTCGGTGCGGTACTTGTACCCGTCAACACGCGACTGCGCGGCGATGAACTCAGCTACATCATCGACCAGTCGGATGCTTCGGTCCTGATCATGGACGCTCAATATGGCGGGCATGACTACCTGCAGACGCTGGCCAGCATCGTACCGAACTACGAAGTCCAGGCCAATGGCAGTTGGTATGCGACCCGTCTGCCAAAGTTGAAACAGGTTGTAGTCAACCGGATGGACCCGGTCGCCAGGTCGATGACGTCTTTCGCCGCCATTGAGGCTTTGGGTAGCAAGCGCCGCAGCGACAGTGCGGCCTTCAGGCGACTATGCGCGGGTGTGGTCGGGACTGATGTGGCCCAGTTGCTCTACACGTCCGGCACGACGTCCCTGCCGAAGGGCGCAATGGTTTGCCATGGACCACTGCTGGAGAACAATTTCAACTCGGCGGCCCGCACCGAGATGACGGCCGATGATGCCTACCTGCTGACCGTGCCTTCTTTCAGTGCGACCGGCGTTGCCGCTTACTGCCAGTGCCTGACGCACGGGGCAAAGTTGGTCCTGATGGACCGGTTCAGCGCCAAAGAGATGTGCAGATTGATTGAACAGGAACATGTGACAGTAGGATTCTTCGCCGATCCGATCATCTTCGACCTACGGAATTTCCATGACCGGAAACACTACGATCTCTCATCGCTCCGTACTGGCAGCGGCGCACCGTTGTCGGATGCGTCAGTGACATTTCTCACTGACGAGATCGGCGTCAAGCAGATCACACGCATCTATGGCATGTCGGAGACATCAAACCCTGTATCTCGGGGCTTGAGCAGCGATTCTGCCATGGTTCGCTTCCGATCGAACGGCAGACCGCAGCCGGACGTCACAGTCACGATTGTCGATCCCGAGACAGGCGCGCTTCTGGGCCCGGAAGAAGTTGGAGAGATCCGCATCTCCGGTTACACGGTAATGAAAGGCTACTACAAGAAGCCTGAAGAAACTGCCGCTGCATTCGATCTCGAAGGACGACTTTGCAGTGGCGACCTGGGAATGCTCAACCAGCATGGTGAGTTGGTCTATGTCGGTCGGGTAAAGGAAATGCTCAAGGTTGGCGGGTTCAATATCGCACCAGCCGAGATCGAGGCGTTTCTGGAGGGCTGTCCCGGTGTCGAACGCGCTGCAGTCGTTGGTGTACCTGCACCCCGACTTGGCGAGGTGCCCTTCGCGTTCATTGAACACACCGGAGAAACTCCTCCCTCCGCCGACAAATTGTTCGAGGCATGCCGTTCCGGAATGGCCGGCTACAAGGTGCCACGTTTCCTCGCCTTCGAAGGCGACTGGCCCATGACAGGCACGCAGAAGGTCCAGAAATCCCAGCTCCGCGAGCGGGCACTTGAGTTGATCTCCAGCGGCTCCGTTCATGCGCGCGACTGACGCAACCCTAGTTAGTTTCCTGTTGAACCACAGTGAAGATGGTACATAATGTATCATTCTTGATAGATACAATTTGCATTCAACCCCATCGGGGCAACGAAATGCGGGGGAGTAGAAGCGATGATGCGCAGCACGGTGGGTCCAAGCGAGACCTATGCCCACAAGTTGGCGAGCCACGTCGCGAGTACAGCCCTCGCCGATATTCCAAAGAGCGCCATCCATGCCGCCAAGCGCGTAGCGCTGGACACCATCGGGGTCGCATGGGCCGCATCGGACTCGCCGGGATCTGCTGAACTGAGGGAACTCGCCGTACGGGAGGGCGGTGCCGCCGATTCCACTCTGCTGGCCTTTGGCGACCGCGTTCCTGCATCGATGGCAGCACTGGTCAACGGCACGCTTGCCGGTGCTCTCGACTTCGATTGCTTGCACGAACCGTCGGTCATGCACTGCGATATCGTCATCCTGCCCGCAGTTCTCGCCCTGGCAGAGCGCCAGGGTGCCAGCGGCACCGCATTTCTCGAGGCCATTGTACTCGGCAACGATCTCGCCTGTCGCCTGGGCCTCACCACCTGCGAGAATGGCGGCTGGTTCTACTCTTCACTGTACGGCGGTATTTCTGCCGCTGCTGCATCAGCAAAGCTGCTGGGTCTTGATGCGACCGGTATTCGCAACGCGATGGGGATAGCCTTGAGCAGCACTGGTGGCAGTCGGCAGGCGAATGTCGAAAAGCGCTTCACCAAGCGCATGCAGACGGCCTTCGCGGCACAGACCGGAGTGCAGGCCGCATTGCTTGCGGCATCGGGTGTCACCGGTCCGTCAGCCATTCTGGAAGGTAAGTGCGGGATATGGGAAATCTATGAAGCCGGGGACCCCACGCCCTTGTTCGATGGTCTTGGCAGTCACTATCTCAATGCCGAAATCAGCCTGAAGAAGTACCCGAGTTGCGCCTGCAATCACGCAGCTGCCGAAGCGGCTCTTCGGATTGTCACCAAGGCCAAGCTTGCCGCTCGGGATATCGCGCGGACAAAGGTCACGATCACGCCCTACATGCAGCAGATCACGGGAGGTGCATTCAACCCGGGCGATACTCCCCAGGTAGATGCGCAGTTCAACATCTACTACTCGTTGGCGTCCATACTCCTCCGCGGTCACCTCGCCATCGACGACATCCTGCCCAAGGCGATCTTCGATCCTGCAATTCCTCCCTTGATCGAACGGATCGAGGTTGTGGTCGACGAAAGCCTTCACTCGCTACTTGCACCAGCGACGGTCGAAATCGAAACCACAGATGGCCGTACCTTTGTCGAGCATGTTGCCCACCTGCCGGGCGCACCCGAAGCTCCGTTGTCGGATACGGAAGTCGCAGACAAGTTCCGGGGCTGCAGCAGCCGCGGCGTTGATCCACTTGATCCGGACCGAGCCGAAATTCTTGCAACCCGTGTTCAGATGCTCGAGGAAATTGAAGACATGAGTCTGTTCTTCCGTGGTGTCACGCGCGACGTCACCTCGCGACAGGCCGCCTGAGACATGTGTGTGAACGAAATAGAAGCCAGGATGACCAACCACATGTGTCGGTCGGCGAGATCAGGTTCATGAATGCGCTGGCGGAAGAGGACCGGTGGCGTTGGAAGTCAGCCGTATTTGCCGACGCTGTTGACTGGGCTGCCGAGACCTATGGTCATCGCATTGCTGTTGTCTGCGAAGGTGAACGGCTCAGCTATCATCAGCTTGCGCAGCGCGTGCAGGCCCTTGCTCGTGGTCTGATAGAACTTGGCATAAACCCCGGTGAACATGTCTGCCTCTGGATGTCCGACCGTATCGAATGGATGATAGCGCGTTGGGCGGTACCCTATGCAGGCGCTGTACTCGTGCCGTTGAACACGCGCTTCCGGGATACCGATACAGGATACATCCTGAAGCAATCCGACAGCGTGATGCTGATCATCGAAGACGGTTTCGAACACATCAGCTATTTTGACATCCTTGAGCGTCTGGTTCCGGACTGGCGGCAACAAGACGTGAACGGCTGGAATGTCGAAGACATGCCGCGCCTGCGGCGCGTCGTCGGCCTGGGTGAACAACTGCCTGACAGCATGATGTCATTCGATGCCGTAGAGGCTCTGGGCAGCGCACTTCTCGCGCAGGATGACAAGCTCGACCCCCGCCGTGCCACCATCCGTCCGGAAGATATCGCCCAGTTGCTCTATACATCCGGAACTACGTCGCTTCCAAAGGGGGCAATGGTCCGGCACGGTGCGTTGCTGCAGAGCAACCGAAATACAGTGGAGCGCCTGCGCCTCGGCCCGGATGACCGATTCCTCGCGCCGGTGCCCCTGTTTACGGCCACTGGTACCGGGTACACGCTTTCGACATTGTTTGCAGGTGGCACCTTCGTTATCGGTCGGCGCTTCTCACCTGAACACTTCTGCCGCCTCCTGCAGGACGAACGCATCACGTTCACATTCTTCGTCGACACAATCGTGCGCGACCTGCAGGACTTCGAGGGTCTTCCCGAATTCGATTTCAGCCATCTTCGCACCGGGGCGGGCGGACCGCTCTCGCCGGCCGGGTTGCGCTGGGTGGTCGATACACTGGGCGCGACGGAGATGTGCAACGTCTACGGCATGTCGGAGACGTCGAACGCGATCGCGCGGTCATGGTGGCACGAACCACTCGAGCTGCGTGCCGACACCAACGGCAAGCCAGTGGATGGCATCAGCGTGCGCATCGTCGATGTGGAGACCGAGGCAGTCTTGCCTGTCGGCACGATCGGAGAAATCCGGGTTTCGGGCTACACGGTGATGGCAGGCTATTACAACCGGCCCGACGAGACTGCAGCCTCCTTCGACAAGGACGGGTGGCTGCGTACCGGTGACCTGGGCGAACTGACAGCTGATAACCACCTGATCTTCCGTGGCCGTCTGAAAGAAATGATCAAGCCGTCGGGATTCAATGTTGCGACGCTCGAGATCGAGGACTTCGTCAACCGCTTTCCAGGGGTGAGCGAGTCGATCATCGTCGGCGTTCCCGACCGGCGCCTTGGAGAGGCTGCGTTCGCTTACGTCAAGCCGCGCTCCGGGGAGGCATTCGACGCATCCGCATTGCTTGAATACTGCCGTCAGCACGTAGCCAGCTACAAGGTGCCGCGCCACGTCGAGATAGTGGATGGCTTCCCGATGACAGGCAGCGGCAAGGTGCGACGGCTTGAATTGAAGGAACGGGCTCGAAAGCTCGTCGACGACAAGACGGCTGACGCCTGAAACACCCGACGCTGTATCGGCACGGGGTATCGTGGGAGGACCAACATGAGCAATTCGAGATCCGCAGAAGATCGAACTGGGGCTTTCGTCGATCCGGTTGATGCACTGAATTCACCTGAGATCCAGGAACTGGCGCAGCTTTCCGTAACGAAGTTTCGTGAACGCAGCATGCACTACGAACCCTCCTGCACCATGCCCGAGGAAAACATCCGTGAACTGTTCGACAGGGGGTGGCTGACCGCAACCGTCTCAAAGCGACTCGGCGGCAAGGGGTCAAACCTCGATACCGATGATCCCGCGAGCTATCTTCAGGCAATTCGCGTCACGGCACGCGGCTGTGGGTCGACCGCACACTGTCTCCAGGTCAACAACCACAACAACTGGACGCTCGACGTCCTTGGTACCCCGGACCAGCACGAACGCTATATCAAGCCGCAGATGGAGAATCCGGTTCTGGTCACGGGAATTGGCAGCGAGCCTAATCGTCGGCACATGTATATCATGACGACCAAGGCCAAGCCGCTGGACAACGGTGACTATCTGGTCAACGGCGTGAAGAACTACGCGACCAATGCGCCAATGATGCATGTCGCAATTGTCTTCACCTCGGTTGAAGGTGTCGATCACTGGGCCGAGAACCACCTCATGACTCTCATCGAACCGGGACAGGAAGGCGTCGAGGTCGACGACGACTGGTACCGGCCAATGGGCATGCGCGCAGCCGTCAGTTCGCTTGTAACGCTGAAAGATGTGCTCGTACCAAGCAAGAACATCCTCGGTGCACCGGGCGACTACCCGCGCATGCGCTGGCAGGGCAAGTACCATCTGGGCTTTTCCGCGAACTACCTTGGTGTGGCCGAAGGGATCTACGACTGGTTCCGCGGCTATATCACGAAGAAGGGCAAGGGCAAGGATCCCATCGTGTTGCTTCGGACAGGCGAAATGAAGATCGCCCTGGAAAACGCACAATCGACGTTCCACGATGCCATTCGTGCATGGAAGACCAAGTCTGTCGTCGAGGCTGAACTGCTTGCGATGGCGGCGAAGTACACCACGGCCAAGGTGGCCCTGCAGGTCTGCGAAAATGTGACGATGGCGTCCGGTTCGACTGCCCTGTTCGAGGAATTCCCGCTCGGACGCGCAATTGCAAATGTGCAGACGCATATCCAGCACGCCGGACATGATCGCACCGCACAGATCATTGGACAGGCGGAGCTGGGCGAGGAATTCGATTCCACGATGCAGCGGTAGCCACTCTACTCCAGGATCGGGTCCCTCCCCTGCCTCAGCCGGCAAGGGAGGGACCCCTTCCTGGTGGTCTTTTTGTCGTGATGCGGTTACCGGGAACAGGGGACCAGAAGATGTATGCAGATCTTGCGGGCAAGGTGATTTGGCTGGTCGGTGCCACGGGAACGCTTGGTGAGCAGATGGCTCGCGATCTTGTTGCCGCCGATGCAACCGTGGTCTGCTCGGGGAGAAACCGCGAGAAGCTCTCTTCCCTGGTTGAGAGCATGAATGGACCTGGGACAGCCCATGCCTTGGCGGTGGACATCACATCACGCGCAAGCGTAGACGAAGCCGCCGTCGAGATAGGCAGGAAATGTGGCGGCCTCGACATGTTGGTAAATACAACAACCCTGCCGACCTTTGGCAACTTCCTGGAACTCGGTGACGACGACTGGGAAGAAGTACTCCAGACCAAGT
>CAXBNO010000044.1:0-11612 GCA_963976775.1 uncultured Kordiimonadales bacterium | reverse complement strand
CCGCCGTCGACGCAGCCGCGAACGGGGCTGACGCCGGACGACGGGCACCTGCAGGCTGTCGTTTCGCCGCTCAGGCCGGATCGTCGCCGATCCAGGCGATGCGCAGGATGTTCGTGGCGCCCGGCGTGCCGAAGGGGACACCGGCGGTGATGACCAGCCGCTGTCCCGGTTCGGCGAAACTGTCGCGGCGGGCCACGTGACAGGCCTTGTCCACCATGTCGGCGAAGTTCTGCGCGTCCTCCGTGACCGCCGAGTGCACGCCCCAGACCAGTGTCAGCCGCCGCGCGGTCTCGACCCGGGGCGTCAGGCCCAGGATCGGGGTTGACGGGCGCTCCCGCGCGGCCCGCAGGGCGGTGGAGCCTGATGTCGTGTAGGTCACGATTGCGGCGGCCTTGATGGTCTCTGCCACCTGGCGTGCCGCCGCCGTGATCGCGTCGGATGCGGTAGGCTCCGGAATGGCGTGGTCCGCCTCCAGAATGCCACGGTAGTGGTCGTCGCGCTCCACGCTGGCGATGACCCGGCTCATGGTCTCGACCGACAGGATGGGGTGGTCGCCCGACGCGGTTTCCGCTGACAGCATCACTGCATCCGCGCCGTCATAGACCGCCGTTGCCACGTCGGAGACCTCCGCCCGTGTGGGAAAGGGGCTGACCACCATGGATTCCAGCATCTGTGTGGCCACCACGACCGTCTTGCCCACGCGGCGTGCCCGGCGGATCAGTCGCTTCTGCGTCGCCGGGACCTCTTCGACCGGGGTTTCGACACCCAGATCGCCACGCGCCACCATGATGCCGTCGGCGAGTTCCAGGATCTCGTCGATATGCTCCACTGCTGCCGGCTTCTCGATCTTCGCCATGATGGCGGCGCGACCGGCGGCGAGCTTGCGGGCCTCGGCCACGTCATCGGGCTGCTGCACGAAGGACAGGGCGATCCAGTCGACCCCCAGGCCAGCGGCGAACTCCAGATCCTTGCGATCCTTGTCGGAAAGCGCGGCGAGCGGCAGCACCACGTCGGGCAGGTTCAGGCCCTTGCGGTCGCTCAACCTGCCGCCGGTGATGACTTCCGTCCTGGCGCTGGAGCGGCCGCAGTCCACCACCCGCAGGCGGATCCGACCGTCGTCCAGCAGCAGGTTCGACCCGGCCTGCAGCGCCTTGAAGATTTCCGGATGCGGCAGGGGCGCGCGCTTCTCCGTGCCGGGTGTGTCCTTCATGTCCAGCACGAAGGTCGATCCGGCGGTCAGTTCGACCGATCCCTTGGCGAAGGTGCCGACGCGGAACTTCGGCCCCTGCAGGTCAGCGAGCAGGCCGATGGGACGGCCACGGGCTTCCTCCAGGCTGCGCACCACGCGATGGCGACGGCGATGGTCGGCATGGGTGCCATGGCTGAAGTTGAGCCGGAAGACATCCACCCCGGCATCGAAGAGTTCGGCGATCCTGTGTGCGGTCGAGCTGGATGGCCCCAGGGTGGCGAGAATCTTCGTCTGACGTTTACGATGCAAGATACGGCTCCTCTGGTGGTCGGACGATGATGGCACGGAAATCATTCACGTTCGTGTTGGTCGGGCCGGGACGGAACAGGGCGCCGAGCGCATCAAGTGCCGGGCCCGCGTTGTTCGCGGCAAGCGCCGCCGCCGGGCTGCTGCCATGATGCCCGTTCCAGAGCGGTTTGTCCGTATCGACGAACGCGCCCGCCGCGTCGCCGTTGCCATCCAGTCCGTCCGTGTCCGCCGCCAGCGCCGTGATGCCGCCGCAGCCGTCGAGAACCAGAGCCAGTGACAGGGCATATTCCTGGTTGGGGCCGCCCTCGCCATCGCCCTTCACGGTCACCGTCAGTTCGCCACCGGACAACAGGATGGACGGACGGTCCCGGTGCAGCAGCCTGCGGGCCATGTCGCCGTGGGCACAGGCCACGTCCCGGGCCTCCCCCTCCAGCCCGTCGCCCAGCATGACCGGCTCAAGCCCCTCCGCGACCGCAAGGGCCGCCGCGACGTCGAGCGCATCCTGCGGTCTTGCGATCAGGCGGTAGTCGGTGGTCGGGATGGGTGGCGCGATAACATCGAGTCTCGCGCGCAGGTGGGCCAGGACGGCCTCTGGCGGGTGGATGCCATAATGGCGGATCAATGCCAGCGCATCGCTGGCGTGGGACGGGTCCGCGACGGTGGGGCCGGAGCCGATGATGGCCGGATCGTCGCCCACGACGTCGGAAATCGCCAGCGTGACCAGTCGTGCCGGGGCTGCAGCACGGGCCAGCCCGCCGCCCTTCACGGCGGAGAGGTGCTTGCGCACCGTGTTGATGTGCTGGATCGGTGCGCCGCTGCGCAGCAGGGCCTGTGTCACGGCCTGCTTGTCAGCCAGCGACAGGCCATCGGCGGGTGCGGTCAGCAGGGCGGACGCGCCGCCGGACAGCAGGCAGACCACCAGATCGTCCGGTCCCAGTCCCCTGACCATCTCCAGAATACGCCGTGTCGCAATGATGCCGCTTTCATCGGGCACGGGGTGAGAGGCCTCGACGACCTCGATCCGTTCCGTCCGCATGGCGAAACCGTAGCGGGTGATCACCAGTCCGGTCAGATCATGCTGCCAGGCATTCTCGAACGTGTGCGCCATGGCAGCCGCCGCCTTCCCGGCACCGACGACGACCGTCCGTCCCTTCGGCGGTTCAGGCAGGTGTTCGGGCACGCAACGGGCGGGATGTACCCGCGCCACTGCCGCCTGGAACAGCCGCTCCAGCAGCGCGCGGTCATTGGTCAGGGCGTTCATGTCTCGCGGGCCATTGCGGTCAGTTGCGGAGTGTCCAGAATAGGGAGTGCCGGTGTCTGCTGGCAATGGTGGCGCGCGGAGTGCGAAAGGCAGGGCGGATTGGCTGATCGGATACGGCTCGGTGATGGAGACGGAAAGCAGGGGACCTTCTTCTGCGTCGATGCCCATACCTGCGGCAATCCGGTGCGTGTGGTCGCAGGCGGTGCGCCAGCGCTGCGGGGGGAGACCATGATGGCGCGGCGGGCGGACTTTCTGGCCCACCATGACTGGATCCGCACCGGGCTGATGTTCGAACCCCGTGGGCATGACGTCATGTCCGGATCGATCCTGATGCCACCGACGCGCGACGACTGCGACATCGGCATCCTGTTCATCGAGGTCTCCGGCTGCCTGCCGATGTGCGGCCACGGCACCATCGGTACGGTGACGGTGGCGCTGGAACGCCATCTGGTGCACCCGAAGGTGCCGGGAACACTTGCGCTCGACACGCCTGCCGGGCGGGTTGTCGCGACCTGCGAGATGGACGGGGCGCGCGTGACCTCGGTCCGGATCACCAACGTGCCTGCTTTCCTGCATTCCCGGGATGTGATGGTCGAAGTGCCTGGCCTGGGGCAGGTGACGGTAGATATCGCCTATGGCGGCAACTTCTATGCGATTGTCGAGCCTCAGGCGGCGTTCCGCGATCTGGCCGATCATCCGGTCGACTGGCTGGTGGCGCAGGGCAATGCCCTGCGGGATGCGCTGAACCTGGCGGTCAGCGTCAGCCATCCCGACGATCCGGCCATCGAGGGGGTCAGTCACGTGATGTGGACCGGTACGCCGACGGTATCCGGTGCGGATGCGCGCAACGCGGTCCTCTACGGCAAACGGGCCATCGACCGCTCGCCCTGCGGTACCGGCACCTCGGCCCGGATGGCGCAGCTTGTAGCGCGCGGACGGCTGTCGGTCGGTGATGATTTCATCCACGAATCGATCATCGGATCGCTGTTTCATGGCCGGGTGGAGGCCGCGACGGAAGTCGCCGGTCAGGCCGCGATCATCCCTTCTGTCAGCGGGACAGCCCATATCACTGGCCTGAATACCATCATCATCACGTCAGATGACCCCTATGCCCATGGCTTTCAACTGGTCTGATCTGTAAGGGTTCAGACAGCATGAGCGGGATCAGTACATTCTGGGTGGCACACGAGACCGGGCAGTCAGCGACCGGCAACCAGATCCGTGTGCAACAGATGGCGATCCTGTCCCGTCGTACCCCGGTGATCTTCATTGCGGTTGCCGCCAACGCGTTGCTGACCGGCGGCGTGGCAGGTTCGGTTCAACTGCCCGGGTTCGCGCTGATCTGGACCACCATCATGGTGGCGCTTTCCATGGCGGGCCTCTATCGCTGGGCCGTGCGCCGACGCAAGCAATCGCCGGAGCGCGTCAGCGAGCGTGGTCCCCGGCGCATCGCAATCGCGGCAACGCTGCAGGGCACGATCTGGGGTATCGGCTGTGCCATCATGTTCCCGATCATGCCGGGCACGGAGCAGATGCTGATCGGCATCGTGCAGGCGGGCATGGCCGCTGCGGGGGCCTCGATCCTCGCAACCCTGCCGGCGGCGTCCATCGGATACACGGTCGGATGTCTGCTGCCCTTTGCCGTGCGTCTGGCACTGCACGACGATGTGCTCAGCCTGTCGCTGGCGGCGATGACGCTGATCTACACGGTGGCCCTGTTGGTGACCGCGCGCAGCTTCTACATCTCCTTCATCGACAGTGTGCGCGGGCGGGTGGCGACGGAGCGGCTGCTGACCGAACTCTCCGCTGCGCGCCAGGACCTGCTGGATGCCATCGCCAGCTCGACCGAAGGCTTTGCCCTGTTCAATTCGGAGGGCGGTCTGGTCGTTGCCAACGACCGGTTTGCCGAACTGCTGCAACTGAAGCCGGAGGTTGCCCGATCGGGTCGCACCTTCGAGGACCTGCTGAAGGGGGCGCACGGAGACATTTCGCCCGACTGGATCCGGTCACAGGTCGCCCGGTACCATGCCTGCGACGGCCAGCAGGTGGTTGCCATGCCGGACGGACGCTGGCTGGGCATCGGACACAGACAGGCCGGGCGGGGCGGTATCGTGACGACGCTGATCGATCTGACCGTGTTCAAGGAGAACGAGGCGGAACTGATCCGCGCCAAGGTGGCGGCCGAGTCGGCCAATTCATCGAAATCCGAGTTCCTGGCGATGATGAGCCACGAGTTGCGGACACCGCTGAACGCCATTCTGGGATTCGCCGAGATATTCATGAACGAGATGTTCGGCCCCCACAGCGATGAGCGCTACCGGATATATGCGACCGACATTCACGAAGGCGGGCAGCACCTGCTGCAGGTCATCAACAACATCCTTGATCTGTCGAAGGTCGATGCCGGACGGTTCGAGCTGGACGTCGATGACTGCCACCTGGGCGACCTGGCAGATTCCGTGGTCCGGCTGATGCAGGCCAAGGTGGACGAGGCCGGACTGAACCTGGTGGTGGAGGCGCCGGAGGATCTGCCGACGATCCTGGGTGACCAGCGGGTCATCCGGCAGATGATCCTGAACCTGCTGGGCAATGCGATCCGGTTCACGGATGCCGGCGGCAGGATCACGATCAGCATCACCGCCGAGCCTTCGGGCGATCAGACACTGACCGTCAGGGATACCGGAATCGGGATTGCGGCAAAGGACATTCCGCGTGTCCTGGAACCCTTCGGTCAGGCGGATGCGGGACTGTCGCGCAGGCAGGATGGCACCGGACTGGGCCTGCCACTGGTGCAGTCCTTCATCGCGCTGCACGGCGGCACCCTGGATCTCACTTCGGAACCGGGTGTCGGTACCGTCGTGACACTGCGCTTTCCCGCCGGTGGCGTGACGGACGAAACGGCAAATGCCGCCACCTGATTGCAGAAGTAGTTTCTGAATCACCAACAAAAGCGACCGCGTTAATCACTGCTTCACCCTTCGGATACCCATCGTTAACAAACGTCCCTCCAGAATTGGTCCCGCGTCAGGCAGAAAGGCCGACACGAAGGAGGACTTGAGATGGCAAGTTATGATCCGACTATTCCGAAGGAACTTCTGATCCGCGCGGAGCGTGGTGACAAGGGTGCCCAGTACACTCTGGGTCTCTACTACGCGACCGAGGACACCAGCGCCGAGTGCCTGATCCTCGCCCACATGTGGTTCAACATTGCAGCCATCGCCGGGGATGCCCGTGCCCGCACGGAGCGCAGGGAAATGGCCGACATGATGAGCGCCGCGGAGATCGCCGAGGCCCAGAAGCGTGCCCGTGCCCAGTTGCAGGCACAGCGCGGCTGAGACTGTCCGTCCGGTCGGACGTCAGGTCCGGCTCAGGTGTCGAACAGGCCAGCCTCCCGCATCGTGCGCAAGGCGTCGGTGGTGGCATCCGCCAGCCGTTCCACGTCGTCTGTTCCGGTTGCCGTCGAGACACAGCCGAGACCGTAAGGCGTCGAATAGATGCCTGATGAAACAAGATGCCTGAACAGGTGCTCGTTCCGCTGTCCTTCCTGCCCCTGCGGATGGGTATCGCGATAGGTCGTCATCGCACGACCATGGGTGTGAAACCGGAACAGTGAGCCGCTGCCGGTGACCTGGCCCGGCACATTGGCCACCCGAACGGCCTCCCGCAGGCTCTCCCGACACAGTTCCCCCATGCGGTTCAGATCCTCCACCGCATCCTCCGTCCAGTTGGCCATCGCGGCGCGTCCCGCCACCATGGTCATCGGGTTGGCATTGAAGGTACCGCCATGCGGCAGCCGGGCCTTGGTGCCATCCACTGCGAACACCTGCATGACCTCCCGCCGTCCGGCGATGGCCCCTACAGGCAGTCCGCCGCCGATGATCTTGCCGAGCGACGAGATGTCGGGCCGGATTCCCAGTATCGCCTGACTGCCGCCGTAGGCCTGACGGAAGGCAATGACCTCATCGAAGATCAGCAGCGCGCCGGACCGTTCCCGGAACCGCGACAGCATGTCCAGGAAGGCCGCTGTCGGCGGCAGCAGCCCGACCTGGGTCGAGACCGGATCGAACAGGACGCCCGCCAGTTCATCCGCGTGGGCGTCCAGAATGGCCTCTGCCCGTTCCGGATCGTTGAACGGGATCACCACCACATCCGACAGCACGCCCTGCGGGGTGCCGTGGCTGTAGGGGACGCTGTTGGGCTGTTCCTCCGGCCCCCAGCTTTCCGGCCCGGCGGACAGGGACACTTCGGCGAAGTCGTAGGAGCCGTGATAGGCGCCCTCGCACTTCGCGATCTTGGGGCGACCGGTGAAGGCGCGGGCAGCCTTGATCGCGTTCATCACGGCTTCGGATCCCGAATTGCAGAACCGGATCATGTCGAAGCCATCGACCCGTGCCGTCAGCATCTCCGCCAGCTCGATCTCCGCCTCCGTCGCGAAGGCGAAGGCGGTGCCGCGCCCGACCTGCTCCTGCAGGGCGGCGACCACGTCCGGATGGGAATGGCCGTGGATCAGGGAGGTGTAGTTGTTGTTGAAGTCGATCAGCTCATTGCCGTCGACATCGGTCACACGGGAACCGAATCCCTTCTGCACATAGATCGCGTGTGGCGACAGGCGGATGGTGGAACGGCTGCCGCCATCGGGCAGCACTGCCATCGCGCGCTGGGTCAGCTTGGCGGAGCGGGAGTCGGGATCTGGATACATGGTGCCCTCCTGTTGGCCGGACGGTCAGTCTTTTGCACCTGACGCCGGATCGCAAGGGGCGCCAATGCAGGTCTGCTCAGATGATGCCCCGTTCCACCACCGGGCGATTGGCGGCGATCCGGTCAGGGCCGAACAACCCGAGGTCCAGACTGACGCTTCTGCCCTGCAGCAACCACTCCGCCAGCGCCCGCCCGACCGCCGGGGCCTGTTGCACGCCGTGACCGGAGAAGCCATTGGCGAAGTGGAAGTTGGTGATCTCCGCATGCGGCCCCAGAACGGCGTTCTGATCGAAGCTGTTGTAGTCGTAGAACCCGCCCCAGGCACCGGTCATGCGCAGCGCCTCGAAGGCGGCGGACCGGTTTGCCAGGGCAGGCCAGCAGCGCCCCTCGAACTGGTCATAGTCCGGGTCGAGACTGCCGCCGTCGGGGTCCGGCTCGCCGGGCAGGGGGGAGGAACCGGTGAGGAAGCCATTGCCCTCCGGACGGACATAGACGCCACTGGGATCGACGATCAGAACCGGATCGTCAGGCGGGGTCGGTGTGGTCACGTGAAAGACCGTGCGCTTGCGCGGCACCACCGGCAGCGCGATTCCGGCCATGGCGGCAACGGCACCGGCCCACGGGCCCGCCGCGTTCACGACCTGACCGACGGTCATGGTTTCGCCGGAGCCCAGCGACAGACCTGCGACGCGGCTGTCGGCGCACCGGATCGCCGTGACCCGATCCTGCAGGAATGTCGCGCCGGCACGACGTGCGCCCCTGCGAAAGGCCTGCAGCAGCGCATGCGGGTCCAGCCAGCCTTCGTCCCGCAGGCCCAGCGCCGCCAGCGCGATGTCGTGGACCCTGATCCATGGAAAGCGTTGCCGTACCTCGTCGGGGGTCAGCAGCACCACCGGTGATCCGGTTGCCTGTTGTGCGGCGACGTTGCTGCGCAGCGCCTCCGCCCCCGCCGCGGTCGCCAGGAACAGGTACTGGCCGTCGCGGAACTGCACGTCCGGTGCCTCGTCCTCCGGCAGGTCGATGCGGTTGCGGATGTCGCGGACGAACTCCAGCCCGAAGCGGGAGAGCAGGATGTTCTCGGGCATGGAGAACTGCTGGCGCAGCGAACCAAGCGAGCGGCCCGTCGCGCCTTCCGCATAGGTCGGGTCCGGCTCGATCACCGTCACCGTTCCCGGAAAGGCGAAGTGCGCCTTCAGCCACCAGGCGATGGCCGACCCGATCACGCCGCCGCCGATGATGGCAATATCGCTGGAGCGGGTCACACGCCCTCCTCCAGCAGTTTCCGGCGCCGCAGGATCTCGGCGATGCGCCGCCGCGGCACGGTCTCGATGGCCGGATGGGCCAGCGCGGCGCTGATCCGCCGGGGGCCGATCAGGTCGAAGTGGGCCTTGTAGCGGCCCGGATACTGGTAGAACGCGGGGTGGCAGCCCAGCGCCAGCGCCACCGGCAGCAGTTCGTGATAGGCCGCATCGCCATGCAGGTCGGACAGCAGGTGCGCCGTGATCCGTCCGTCGGGCAGGCGGCGCGGCCGGTCCATCACCACCATGTCACGGCTCCGCCTTCGACCGGAGCGGTCAGTTCATGTAGTCCGGTTCCTGCTTCTGCAGCATCCGCCGCAGCGCCCCGAAGTGCCGTTCCGCGATCAGCGGGCGTTCCTCCGCCATCTGCTGTGCCGTCATCCGCTGCACCTCTTCCGGAATCGACCGGAGCTTGCCACCGGTGGAGCGCGCCAGCACCTGGAACATGGCCGCCCGTTCCAGATAGTAGAGGTCGGTGAAGGCTTCCCCCACCGATGCGCCGGTCATGGTCACGCCATGGCTCGCCATCATCAGTACCGCGCGGTTGCCGAGCTTGGAGGCAATGCGCTCCCCCTCCGCGATTTCCAGCGACAGGCCGTTGTATTCGGTGTCGTAGGCGATGCGGTCATGGAAGTTCAGGGCGTTCTGCTCGCACATCTTCAGTTCGCCATCTTCCAGCAGGGTCAGGGCAGTGGCATAGGGCATGTGGGTATGCAGCACGCAGGCTGCGTTCGGGGCCGCGACATGGATGCCGCGATGGATCGAGAAGGCCGTGTCCTCCACCACCTCGTCTCCCTCCAGCACATTGCCCTTGTCGTCCAGCAGGACCAGCGAAGAGGCCGTGATCTCCGACCAGTGCCAGCCATAGGGGTTGATCAGGAAGCGGTTGCCGCGCACCACGCCGTCCTCGTCCGGCACGGCGAGGGAGAAGTGGTTGCATACCCCCTCGTTCAGATCCAGACGCGCCGCCCAGCGCAAGGCACAGGCCAGGTCCTGCCTCATCTCCTGCATGGTCTGTGTCATGGCTCCGGTCTCCCTGCTCATCCGTTTCGTGGCGCAGTTTGCCGCAGTTTCGTCACGACTGAAACCTGTGTTGCGACCTGACAGGCCTGCTGGCGACACAGTGGGTCGCGATCAGGGCTTTTCCTGCGGGACCGTGCGACCGAGTCTTGGCGGGGATAGAGGGACAGGACCGGAGAGGAGATCATGCCGGGCGAAAGCAGGGCCAACGCGGCGCAGACACCGGATTTCGATATCTACCCGATCGCGGAAGCGATCCGCACCGCGACCACCGACGGGCGCATCCTGACGCTGGAATGGTCCGACGGTCGGAGCAGCCGCTACCACGCGATCTGGCTGCGCATGAACACCTGTGACCCGGAAACCTTCAATCTGGACACGCGCGAGATCACCCGCAGCCCGCTGGACCTGCCGGTGGAGGTGCGCATCGAACGGGTGTCCGTGCGATCTGACGGGGCGGTCGGTCTGGTGTTCCAGCCGGAGGGGCATGCGGCCCTGTTCGATCCCGGCTGGCTGCGGGCGCATGACTATTCCAATGGCGGGCGGCGCGACGATGCGGCGGTGGAGAAGGTGCTCTGGACCACGGCGGAGTGTCCGGAGCCACCGACGTTCGACGGCTCAGGTATCCTGGATGATGACGCGACGTTCACGGCGTTCCTGACCGCTGTGGCGAGCCACGGTCTGGCGCGGCTGCGCAATGCACCGGCCGATCCGGACTTCGCCGAACGGTTCGCCAGTCGCATCGGCGTCATCCGCGACAACAACTTCGGCCGGATATGGAACGTGCGTGTCGAACCGGGATCGGGCAGCAACGCCTATACGGCGCTGGAACTGGCACCGCATGTCGATCTGGCAACCCGCGAGTACCAGCCCGGACTGCAGATCCTGCACTGTGTGGAGAACACGACGCCCGGCGGGCGGGCGATGATGATCGACGGTTTCCGCGTGGCCGGGGATCTGCGGGCGGAGGCACCGGAGACGTTCCGGCTGCTGACCACGGTGCCATGGCACATGTCGAACCGGGCCGCCGACAGCGACTATCGCTGGAATTCCCCGGCCATCGTGCTGGATCAGACCGGGCAGGTGGCGGAGATCAGGAGCATCTATTTCCTGCGCGGGCCGCTGAACGCGCCGTTCGACCTGGTCGAGGACCTTTATGCGGCGGACAGGCTGCTGCACGAAAAGCTGCTGGACCCGCGCTACCGGATGCTGTTCGACTATCGGCCCGGCGACCTGATGCTGTTCGACAACCGGCGTATCCTGCATGGGCGGGAGGCCTTTGATGCCGCAGAGGGTAGACGCTGGCTGCGCGGCTGCTATCTGGAGCGGGAAGAACTGGCGTCGGCCCTGCGCATGGCCGCCCGGAGGCGGCGCGCCGCCGCGAGACACTGACGGGACTGCAACCGACCGAAGGAGCGATGATCCATGGCTGACCTGAAGAACCGGCAGGGCTTTTCGACCCGCGCCATCCACGCAGGCCAGCGGCCGGACCCGACGACGGGCGCGGTGATGATGCCGATCTACGCCACCTCCACCTACGTTCAGGAAAGCCCGGGCGTCCACAAGGGCTATGAGTACAGCCGCAGCCAGAACCCGACCCGTCACGCGCTGGAAGCCTGTGTCGCGGATCTGGAGAATGGCGTGCATGGTCTGGCCTTCGCCTCCGGTCTTGCCGCCATGGGAACGGTGCTGGAACTGCTCGACAGTGGCGACCACGTCATCGCCATGGATGACCTCTACGGCGGCAGCTACCGGCTGTTCGAGAATGTCAGGAAGCGCTCGGCAGCACTGGAGTTCAGTTTCGTCGATCTGTCGGACCCGGCGCAGTTCGAAGCTG
>CAXBNO010000043.1:0-11688 GCA_963976775.1 uncultured Kordiimonadales bacterium | reverse complement strand
GGGGGCTGTTCTTCCTCGACTCCAGGACCACGGCGGAAACCGCCGCCGCGGCGGCGGCAGAGCAGGCCGGATTGCCGTCGCTGTCACGTGACGTGTTTCTGGATCCTGACGGGACGGGCGCGATGGCGGAGGTGCAGTTGCAGCGCACGCTGGAGATCGCATCGGCGACCGGAACGGCCATCGCCATCGGCCATCCGCACCGGATGACGCTGGACGCGCTGGAACGGTTCGTGGCGAACCTCGACCGGTCGCAATTCCGACTGGTCCGGCTGTCCGACCTGGTGCAGATCAGCGTGGCGCGTTGACGCCACCGCTCTGGGCGAAGCGCACGGCTTCCTCCGCCGCGCGCATCAGGGCCTTGGCCTTGTTCACCGTCTCCTGATACTCGGCTTCCGGGTCACTGTCGGCGACCACGCCGCCGCCGGCCTGCACATGCATCACCCCGTCCTTCACGATGGCGGTGCGCAGCACGATGGCCGTGTCCATGGCACCGCTGGCGGAGAAATAGCCGATGCCGCCCGCGTAGAGGTGGCGCTTGTCGCTCTCCAGCTCGTCGATGATCTCCATGGCGCGGATCTTCGGCGCACCGCTGACCGTGCCAGCCGGAAAGCCGCCGATCAGGGCGTCCAGCGCATCATGCGCCGGGTCCATCTCGCCTTCCACGTTGGAGACGATGTGCATGACCTGGCTGTAGCGTTCGATGGCGAATTCCTCGGTCACCTTCACGGTGCCGATCTTCGCCACACGGCCCACGTCGTTGCGGCCCAGATCGAGCAGCATCAGGTGCTCCGCCAGTTCCTTCGGATCGGCCAGCAGTTCCTTTTCCAGCGCCAGATCCTCCGCCGGTGTCGCCCCGCGCGGACGGGTTCCTGCAAGCGGGCGGACGGTCACCTGGCCATCGCGCACGCGCACCAGGATCTCCGGGCTGGAACCGACAACGGAGAAATTGCCGAAATTCAGGTAGTACATGAAGGGCGAGGGGTTGGTCCGGCGCAGGGCCCGGTAGAGCGCGAACGGCGGCAGCTCGAAAGGCACCTCGAAGCGCTGCGACGGCACAACCTGGAAGATGTCACCGGCGCGGATGTATTCCTTCGCCTTCTCCACCATGGCGTAATATTCGGGCCGGGTCATGTTGGATTTCGGTTCCGGCAGGCTTGCCAGATTGTCCACGCCGCTGCGGCTGTAAGGCAGCGCGCGCTCGAAGTCGGCCACCGTGTCTGCCAGCCGTTCGCAGGCGCGGTTGTATGCCTGACGGGCGCCGACGCCGGGCTGCGGCCAGACAGGGGTCACGATGCTGACCATATCGCGCACGGAATCGAAGATGGCGATGACGGTCGGGCGCACGAACAGCGCGTCCGGCACCCCCAGCACGTCCCTGTTGGCGGCGGGCAGCCGTTCCATCAGCTTGACGGTGTCATAGGCCATGTAGCCGAACAGGCCCGCCGACATGGGCGGCAACTGGTGCGGCATGTCGATGTGCATCTCCGCCACCAGCTTGCGGAAGCTGTCCAGCGTCGGTTCGGCACAGGGCTCGAATGCGTCCGGGTCGAACCGGGCGGAGCGGTTGATCTCGGCGCTGTTGCCATGCGCCCGCCAGATCAGGTCCGGTTTCATGCCGATGAAGGAATAGCGACCGCGCACGGCCCCGCCCTCCACCGATTCCAGCAGGAACACGTTCGGGCGACCGTCCGCCAGTTTCATGAAGGCTGAAACCGGGGTTTCCAGGTCGGCGACGATCTCGGTCCAGACCACCTGGCCCTCACCCGCATCATATCGGGTGGCAAAGTCATCCGCGCTTGGTGTGAAGGCCATGGCTCAGGCTCTCCTGATCGGGTCGGGCCGGTGGGCCGCGACCGCTACTCGATTTCGCGCAGCAGGGCCGGATCGATGGCCTGGATCATCGCCTGGCGATTGACACCGACGCCGAACTCGTCCCGCAACTGCTGCTGATAGGTGGCGAAGGCATCCTCGGCCATGGATTCACCGATGGCGGCCTCCAGTGCCGCGATCTGACCAGCGCTCTCGAGCGGATTGGCCTCGATGATCTCCACCACTTCGGCCAGGACCTGGGCGGCTTCGCTGGCGTGCTCGCCCGCCGCATGGTCCCCTGCCTGCGCCGAGAAGACGACCGTGCGCAGGTTGCCCGCTAGCTCCGGTGCGCCGCCCTGCCGGGTCACGGCATCCGCAGTCTGCACCGTGACGTCGAATTCACTGGCCAGTCCGTCAAGGGTGGTGCCTGCCTGCAGGCGCTCCAGCAACTTGTTGCGGACCTCTGCTGCGGCTTTGGCCAGGTTCTCTGCCCGCCATGCCGCTGTCACTTCCGTTTCCACGTCGGCGAAGGGGCGCAGTTCTGGTTCGATGACCTCCACGACCTCGACAACGAAGTAGCCGCCATTGCTGGTTTCCTGCAGCTCCAGGTCCTCGTCCTGGCCCTGCGCGAAGGCCACCTCCAGGGTCTGCGGCGGCAGCGGCGTATCCGGTTCCGCGCCATTCAGGTCGATGCCGTTGCGGTCAACGGGACCAATCTCCCGCACCGCGACACCGACGGCGTCGCCGACAGCACGCAGCCGGTTGCCACCCGCCAGCTCATCCTCGACCTGGTTGCCGAGATCGATGACGCGGTCCAGCGCGTGCTCGATCCGTATGGCGTTCAGCAATTCCTCGCGCACCTCTGACAGCGGTCGTGTGGTCGCCTCCGTCACCTCGGTGACCTGTACCAGATGCCAGCCGAAGGCGGTCTGCACCGGTCCGGCAACCGCGCCGACCTTCCCGTTGAACACGGCTTCGCCCAGTTCACCCGGCACGTCGCCGGGGCGCACGGTGCCCAGGCTCGTCGGTGTGTTGCCATTCTGCTTTTCCACGGCGGCAGCGAAGGACAGGCCCTCGTTCACGCTGGCCAGCGCGGCGTTGGCGCCATCCTCGTCCGCGAAGATCGCCTGATCCGCCGTGCGCGACGCCGCAACGGTGAAGCTTGCGATCTGATCCTGATAGGCCTGCGCGACCTCTGCATCACTCACGGCGATATCGGGGGCGATGGATTCGGGGGACAGGTCGATCAGCAGGATGCGGCGGCGTTCCGGGGTGGAGAACAGCTCCGGGTGGCCCTCGTGATAGGTCGTCAGATCGCTCTCGCTCGGCGGTGCCGTATCGGCCAACCGGTCATTCGGCACCGAAATGAAACGGATGTTCCGCGCCTCGTTCTGGAACGCGAACAGGGCCTTGGCGAATGCGTTGACGCCCACATCCAGCCCGGCGGTGACGGACGCCTGTATCTGGCGGCGGATCAGGTCGCCGCGCAGGTCCTCGGCGAAGGCGTTGGGGGAGCGGTAGCCAAGCTGACGGATCACCTGCTCGAACCGGACAGGGTCGTACAGGCCAAGCTGGTTCTGGAAGTTCGGGTTGGCGTGAGCCGCTGCACTGACGGCGGTGTCCGGTACGGCCAGGCCCAGCTCCGTCGCCCGCATGTCCAGCGTGCGGCGGTCGATCAGCGACGACAGCACCTGGTCATAGATACCGAACGCCAGCGCCTCGCGCGGCTGCAGCACCATGTTCTGCTGTTGCTGCAACAGGCGCAGGCGTCGGCTCGCCTCGTTGGCGAAGGTGCTGGCGTCGATCACTTCCCCGCCGACGTCCGCCACCGGCGGATTGGTCGGGCCGGTGATGTAGTCGTTGATCCCCCAGAAGGCGAAACTGAGAATGAGCAGGACGAGCAGGATTCGTACGACCCACTTGCCTGCGCCCTTGCCGAGATTGCTGATCATGATCCGCCGCTGATGTCCGTGATATTGAGGATGGCGGACATTACGCATCAGGCGGTGCATCCGCAACCTGCGGAAGGCGCGTTCGCGGCGGGATCAGGCGGATTTGGGCTGCGGGGCGCGAATCAGTTGGCTTGGCGGCCCTGACAGCTGATGCTTGGGGTTCGTGAACGGGCTGAATCGACGGGGGCAGGACATGCGCAAGATACTGATCGCGGGAAACTGGAAGATGAACGGCCTTGCCGGTGATGCTGCGCGCGAAGCCACCGCGCTGGCCGAGGGGCTTTCGGTTGCCGCCCACGTGCATCTGCTGATCGCGCCGCCTGCGACCCTGATCTCGCCGCTGCGCATCACGCTGTTCGAACGTGGTATTGCCGATCGCGTGGCCGTCGCGGGGCAGGACTGCCATGCGCAGATCAGTGGTGCCCACACCGGCGATGTTTCGGCGGAGATGATCGCCGATCTGGGCGGCAGCCACGTCATCGTCGGCCATTCGGAACGGCGCACGGATCACGGTGAGACCGACGCCATCGTCAGGGCAAAGGCGGAGGCTGCATTGCGCGCCGGTCTGATCGCCATCGTCTGCGTCGGCGAGACGGAGGCGGAGCGGCGCGCGGGCGAGACCCTGGCGGTGCTGCAGCGGCAGGTCATCGGTTCGCTGCCGGAGGGCGCGACGATGGTGAACACGGTGATCGCCTATGAGCCGGTCTGGGCCATCGGCACCGGCCTGACCCCGTCCACTGATGACATCGTGGAGGCACATGCCGCGATCCGAGCGACCGCGGCGGCGCAGATCGGCGACATAGATACCCTGCGGATCCTCTATGGCGGCTCGGTGAAGCCGGGCAATGCCGCCGAACTGCTCGCCCTTGATGGTGTTGACGGTGCCCTGGTTGGCGGTGCCAGCCTGAAGGCGGCCGATTTCCTCGGCATAGCGGCGGCCGCACCCGTCAGGGAATAGATCAGCCAGCCCGGTTCAGCCTGGCCGTCTCTGGCCGTCCCGTTCCTGCGCCAGGATGGCCCGCAGACCGGCGCGATAGTCCGGGTATTGCAGCTTCACACCCAGTTCCGACTTGATAAGCGCATTGCTGACCCGCTTGCTCTCGCCATAGAAGCTGCGGCCCATCGGGCTCAGGTTGGCATCCTCGAACGGAGTGTCGGGCGGGACGGGCATGTTCAGCAGATTGGCCGCGAATGCCACCACATCCTGCGGCGGTGCGGGTTCGTCATCGCAGACATTGTAGATGCCTGCGCGTCGTGGACGGTCGATGGAGGCAAGCAGGGTCCGGGCGATATCCTCGACATGGATGCGGGAGAAGACCTGCCCGGCCCGGATCACCCGCCGCGCGGTACCTTCCCGCAGGGCCCTGAAACCATTGCGTCCGGGTCCGTAGATCCCGGCGAGGCGGAAGATCTGCACGGCGGCTTCGGTTTCCGCCTGCAGGTCCAGCCACTGCCGTTCAGCCAGCACCCGCCGCTCCCCGCGCCGCCCGGCAGGCTTCAGTTCCCCGGTTTCGTCCACCCAGCCGCCCTGGCGGTCGCCATAGACCCCGGTGGTGGAGAGATAGGCCACCCACTGCAGGGTCTGACAGGCGACGATCTGCCGGTGTGCGTGGCGCAGTACCGGGTCGCCATCGTCGTCGGGGGGGATCGACGCAACAATGTGGGTAACACCATCAAGCGCCCCGTCGGGAAGCGCCGCGCTGGCATCGAATGCCACCCCTGCCACATTACCGGGCAGGGAACCCGCCGACCGCTCGGTAGCCGCGATCGAGAAGCCGCGCTGGCGCAGTTGTGGTGCCAGGGTGCGGGCCGAGAAGCCGTATCCGAAGCAGAAGAGTTTCATCCATGGGCCTCCAATCCGAATTTCACAGCCAGCCGGTCTATGCACCGGTCCAGATCGAAGGCTGACCGGACCCTGGCCTCACCCGCCTGACCCATGGCCATCCGCGCCGCCGGATCACGCAGCATTCGCGCCAGTGCTGTCGCCAGCGCGTGCGGGTCATCGGGGGGGACAAGCAGACCGGTCTCCCCGTCCCGCACCAGTTCCGGGATTGCAGAGACGGCGGTGGCGACGACCGGCAGACCCTGGCTCTGCGCCTCCATCAGCACATTGGGCAGGCCGTCCCGGTCACCATCATCGGCGATACGGCTGGCCAGCACGAACAGGTCCGCCTGTCGGCAGGCCTCCAGCACCGCCTGCTGCGGTTGCGGGCCCCGCCAGTCGATCCGGTCGGCAATGCCGAGCGCGCCCGCCTGCTGTTCCAGTTCGGCCAACTGTTCACCCCCACCGATATGGACGAAGCGCCACGGCGGATCGACTTCCGCCAGCGCCTTCAGCAGCACCGGATAGCCCTTCTTCGCAACGGCGCGACCCACCGACAGGATAACGGGCACAGGGTTCGCCGGGCGGGTGGCAGGGGCAGGGGGGAAGCGCGCCATGTCCAGGCCGTGGTAGACCAGACCGACCCGCCCTTCCGGTGCCAGTTCGGCCAGGTGTTCGGCATTTGCTGCGGTACAGGTCACGGCAAAGGCGCAGTCTGCGAGTTTCTCGCGCTTTTCCCACGCCGGGCTGGTCCAGATGTCCTTGGCATGTGCGGAGACGCTCCACGGCAGCCCCTTCAACAGCGCCGCATAGCGGGTGGTGGAGGCCGGGGTATGCAGGAAGTGGGCGTGCAGACGGGTGACGGATGGCGGCAGTTCGGCGGCCAGTACCACGGCCTGCCCGAAGCGGCGCACGCGGTTCACGGTCGGATCCCGCCGGTAGTCCCGCGCGAACAGTGCTGTGGCGGCCTGCCAGGTCGGCCAGGCGGAACAGGTGCGCCATGCCTCACGGACCCGTTCCGGTTCATCGCGCAGATACTCGGGCAGATAGGTGACCGGGGCTGCAATGTCCTGATGCACGGGGTGGCTGGCCGTATCTGTCGGATGGCGCAGGGACCAGATGTCGATGGCCAGTCCACGCTGTTCCAGTGCCAGGATCTCCTGGGCGACGAAGGTCTCCGAAAGCCGGGGATAGCCCTTCAGCACGAAGGCCACACGCCCGGGTGCGGGTGGCACAGCGCTCAAGCCGGCTTCACCGCGATCCGTGCGGCCGTGTCGATGCGGTTCAGGTAGGGGCGATTGCCTTTCTCGGCGAAGTATTCATCCGTTGCCTGACGCGCACCGGCGTAGGCCCCATAGTCGTCGATGATCAGGAATCCACCGGTGGTGAGCCGCGGATACAGATGATCGAGTTCGTGGCGGGTGGACCGGTACCAGTCGGTGTCCAGCCGCAGCAGGGCGATCCGGTCGGGCGCAATCTCCGGAATGGTTTCCTCCACCACGCCCTTCACGTAGATCAGCCGGTCTTCCGGATAGCCGGTGCTGGCCAGATTGGCCTTCACCTGATCGATGGGCGCGTAGCACCATTCATTGTGGTCGTCGCGCTGCTGCATCTCCCAGCGGCTGATCGTGTCCGAGCCATCGCGCTGGCGGACGTCGATCTCCTCCGGTTTCACCATGCCGGTGTAGGTGTCGTAGAGGTAGATGTTGCGGTCGGTGACGCCCATGTGCAGCAGGGTCAGCGCCATGGTCATGGCACTTCCGCCCTGCCAGACACCGCATTCGACGAAATCGCCGGGGATGTCCTGCTCCACCACATGCTTCGTGGCGGCATAGAGGGCATGAACGCAATCCGGCGTCGTCAGGGTGTGGTCACCCACCTTGCCGAAGATTTCGCTGAAGATCGGCTCCATGTCGCGAGGCAGTTTCATCTGCCTGTTGCGCAACCCGTGCTGCGGCAGCTTGCGGAACGTGAAGTCGTAGCCGTAGCGCAGGGCCAGCTTCTTCAGTCTCTTGTTGACCATTGTCCGGATCGCCTGTCGTTCAGGCCGCGCGGGCCGGATCACGACCAAGGCGACGTTCCTGCTCCCGACGGTAAGGTGTGGGCAGTTGCAGCTCGGTCGCCACGTTGCGGAAATGGAAGCCGAGGCTGATCCGCGGTTCATCCGTGCGATTGTGGAACGAGGCATGGACCGTGTAGGTGTGCGCCAGAACGGCATCACCGGCTTCCAGCACCATCGGCACCGGCTCGCGGAACGCGCTCATGTCGCAGCGCAGGTTCTCCAGCCCGAACTCGTCCGTGGCCACATCGTGGAAAATGCGTCCCAGCCTGTGCGTACCGGGAACCATCCAGATGCAGCCATTGTCCTCGTTCGTCGCGGTCATGGGGACGAAGACACAGCACACGCGGGAGTCGCTCAGGCCCCAGTAGACGCCGTCCTGATGCCAGTGCTTGGTCCGCACTTCGTGCGGCAGCTTGGTGAACGCGAAACTCTGCAGCAGCTCGGACGGCCCGTTTGCCGCCTCGATCAGGCCCTGGATCCGGTCGGAACGCATCATCCCGTCGACCGCAGCGGACTTCGTGTTGATGTCCTTCTGCCGACGATGGTTCTCCGCCACCAGACGCTCGACGTCCGGGCGCACCTGCGCGAGCTGAGCCTGCGGAATCCAGTTCTTCAGGATGACGTAGCCGTCCCTGTTGTACTGTTCCGCCTGCTCGACCGTCAGCAGATCGCCTGCTTCGGCGGGCACGAACTGCTGTGCTTCGATGAAATCATTGATCGCCATGAAGCGTATTTAGTCCCTGATGGATGAAACGCAAAGTCCGGCGGACCACAGCGGATCGTCGCAGGGGACAGGGTCACTCGGGCGGCGGAACCGTTCAGACCATCTTCCGAACGGCACTGCGCGGGGCTTTGCCCTCCCGATCCAGCCAGGGTGCCGCCAGGCGGTTGACGTTTGTCAGGCCTTCCAGCAGGCCGGGGACAACGATGTCGGAAGGCTTCTTCTGGCGCGGCAGGGCACGGATCGCGGCGGCCATGACCTCCGGATCGCGATCATCGTCCAGCGGCGTCATCTGCACCAGGCCGAGCGCTGCGGCGCGTTCGGCGCGGATCGTCTGTTCCATCCGGGGCACGCTGCGCGGCACGATGATGGCGCGCTTGTCCAGCGAAAGTACCTCGCAGAAGGTATTGTAGCCGCCCATGGCAACCACCCCTGCCGCGCTGGCCATCAGGTTCTCGAAATGCGGATCGAAAGTGATGGCCTCCACCCTGTCCAGCTTCGCCACGCGTTCGTGAAACCCGGCCTGCAGTTCCGGGGCCATGAAGGGGCCTAGGGCAAGCAGCGCCGGATAGGGCAGCAGCGGATCGGTTTCATAGGCGCGCAGGACCCAGTCGATCAGCGCATCACCGTCACCGCCACCGCCGGTCGTGACCAGCAGGAACGGGCGGTTGGTGATCTCCGGCAGGGAAACGGTGGGCGCGGTGCTCGGCCGCCGGGGCAGATAACCGGTGTAGACCATCTTGCGCAACACGCTCTCCGGAATTTCCAGTCCTTCCAGCGGGTTGCAGATCTGCGGCAGGCCGTAGACCCAGATGTCGTCGTACAGTTCCTCCAGCGCGGGCAGCACGTTCTTGCGCTGCCATTCGGGCACCAGCAGCTTTGGTTCGTCCATGACGTCGCGCAGGCCAAGGACCAGCCGGGTGCCGCGCTTCTTCAGCATCTCCAGCGTCGGCATCACCTCGCCACGCAGGCCCAGCGGTTCCTTGTCGACGATGAAGATGTCGGGATCGAAGCTTTCCGCCGTGTGCTGGATGATCGACGCGCGCAGCGCCAGCATGTCCTCGATATCCAGATGCAGGTTCAGCGAGGTATACTCGCCGTTGCGCAGCTTGATGACACCGGGAACCCGCACGAAATCCACGCGGGCGCGAAAGTCGAAGCTGCCGATGATCGGCGAGCCCGAAAGGATCAGTACCGAGAGATTCTTGTTGTTCTCGACCAGCGAATGGGCAATTGCCCGGCAACGCCGCAGGTGTCCCAACCCGAACGTATCGTGACTGTAGATCAGGACACGCGAACCTTTTCCGTTCGCCATTCTTTTCCCCATTGCGCCGATTGTTCCGGCTGGTGTTGCGCCGGACTATGGCAGAATCGTCACGTGGCGGCAAACGGCTTGTCCGTAGCCAAGCATCGCGATTGTCGCAGGGGGCGCGGTCCACTAAGGTTCGACACAGAGAACGTCTGCGCGGTGCTGGGCCGGGGGTGGCAACCAGCATGCGCCATGCGTGAGGGGGAAGCGGCTTGGAACGGAACGTCTTCAGTTTCATCCTGAAATACAGCTATCGCCAGCAGATCTTCCTGGTGCTGCTTGCGGTGGTGAACATGCCGTTCACGATGCTCGGCTACACGCTGGTCGAGAAGATCGTGAACGAGGGCATTCAGGGCTTCCGCAAGGTTCCCGAACAGGTGACGCAAGCCGACGGTTCGGTCATCGAGAAATCGGTCAAGACAACGATCGAGTTTCCGGAAGCTGTCTTCAACATCGGGCCCGAGTTCGATCAGGTCCTGTTTCTCTTTGTCCTCGTGGGCCTGTTCCTGCTCAACATCCTGCTGCTGCAGGGCATCAAGTACGCCCTGAACGTCTATCGCGGTGTCACCGCGGAACGCATGCTGCGCCGCCTGCGCTATGCCCTGTTCCAGCGCATCCTGCGCTTCCCCAAGCCAACCTTCAAGAAAACCAGTCAGGGTGAGGTGATCTCCATGATCACCGGTGAGGTCGAGCCGCTGGGCGGTTTCGTCGGTGAATGTTTCTCCCTGCCGGTCATGCAGGGCGGCATCATGCTGATGTCGCTCGGCTACATGCTGATTGCCGACTGGAAGCTGGCGCTGGCCGCCGTCGCGCTCTACCCGCTGCAGTTCTACATCATCCCGAAGCTGCAGAAGCGCGTGAACCTGCTGGGCAAGGAACGCGTCAAGCGTGTCCGGAAACTGTCGGAAAAGATCGGCGAGACGGTCACGGGCATCGGCGAGATTCATGCCCATGACGCCTCCAACCTGGAACTGGCGACATTCTCCGAGCGGCTGAACGGCATCTATTACATCCGCCTGCAGATCTACATCTGGAAGTTCATCATCAAGTTCGTGAACAACTTCATCCAGCAGCTCGGGCCGGTGATGTTCTATTCCATCGGCGGCTATCTGGTGATCAAGGGCGAGCTTGACCTGGGCACGCTGTTCGCTGCCATCAGCGCGCACAAGGAAATCGGCGCGCCCTGGAAGGAACTGCTGGGCTACTACCAGCGCCAGGCCGACGCCCGCATCAAGTACGAGCAGGTGGTGGAGCAGTTCGCCCCGGCCGGGCTGTTCGAGGAAGAGCGCCTGATGAGCGAACCGGAAAGCAAGGTCCGCTTCGAGGGCGAGATCAAGGCCAGCGGTATCACGCTGACTGACGACCAGAACAACAGCATTCTCGACTCGGTCAGCTTCACGCTCGGCCTGGACAAGCGCGTCGCGCTGGTGGGCGGCGGCGGATCCGGACGTGACGAACTGGCCGAGGTGATGGCCCGGCTGATCGATCCGGACCGTGGCACGGTCAACTATGGCGAGCACCTGTTGCAGGGCCTGCCGGAAGCGGTCACGGGACGGCGGATTTCCTTTGTCGACAGTGCGCCCTTCATCTTCAACCTGACCCTGGGTGACAACCTTTTCTACGGCCTGAAGCATCGTCCGCTGAAGGAAGCGACCTACGAGGGCGACAAGAAGAAGGAGCGCGACAGCTACGTCGTCGAGGCCCGGGCTTCGGGCAACCTGGAATACGATCTCGCCGCCGACTGGGTGGACTATGGTGCCGCCGGGGTCGAGGACAACGTCGGCCTGCGTCGCGCGGGTATCGAGGCGCTGAAGGTCGTCGGACTGGACGAGGATGTCTATCAGTTCGGTCTGCGCGGGCGGATCGATCCGGAGAAGCGAAGCGACATCGCGGAGGGAGTGCTGAAGGTGCGCAAGGCGCTCGACGAGCGGCTGGCGGACCCGTCACTGGCCGTCCTGATCGAGCGGTTCGACCCGGCAGCATACAATTCCAATGCTTCCCTGGCCGAGAACC
>CAXBNO010000042.1:0-11893 GCA_963976775.1 uncultured Kordiimonadales bacterium | reverse complement strand
AGGCCTCCACCGATTCCGGCTCACGCTGCATGGCACGCAGGACATCGAGGCAGATGACATTGCCCGACCCCTCCCAGATGCCGTTCAGCGGCGATTCCCGGTAGAGCCGCGGCAGGATGGTTTCCTCCACATAGCCCGCGCCGCCGAGGCACTCCATGGCCTCCCCCACCACCACGCCGACGCGCTTGCAGGTCCAGTACTTGCCGACCGCGACCCCGAGGCGGGCAAAGGCCGCGGACTGTTCGTCACGTGCGCCCTCGTCGAAGGCGCGGGCGAGGCGCATGGACAGCATGGTCGCCGCCTCCTGCTCCAGCGACAGGTCGGCGATGACGTTGCGCATCAGCGGCTGCTGCGACAGCTTTCGCTGGAACGCCATGCGGTGCTCCACATGGTGCCCGGCCTGGATCACGGCCTGACGCATCAGTGCAGTCGGACCGATCGTGCAGTCCAGGCGCGTGTGAGTGACCATGGAGATGATGGTGCGGACACCGCGCCCCTCCTCCCCGACCATTATCGCTTCGGCGCCGTGATACTCGATCTCGCTGGAGGCATTGGCCTTGTTGCCCAGCTTGTCCTTCAGGCGCTGCAGCTGGATGGCATTGCGGCTGCCGTCCTGACGCCAGCGCGGCACCAGAAAGCAGGAAACACCGGCGTCCTCCTCCGTATAGGCCAGGGTCAGGAAGGCATCGCACATGGGGGCGGAACAGAACCACTTGTGCCCGGTCAGTTCGTAGATCTCCCCCGGTCCCTGACGTCCGCGTGCCACGGCACGGGTGGTATTGGCGCGAATGTCGGAGCCGCCCTGCTTCTCCGTCATCGCCATGCCCATGGTCAGGCCGTTCTTCTGCGCCGCCGGGATGGAGCGGCTGTCATAGCTGCGGCTCATCACGCCCTGCTGCCAGAAGGCCGTGGCCTCCGGCTGATGCTGCAGGGCGGGTTTCACCGCATAGGTCATGGTCAGCGGACAGCAGACCCCGGCCTCCACCTGGTACATCATGTAGAGCATGGCGGCGTGGGCAACATGGCCGCCGGGCTTGCCCTCCCAGGCAATCGAATGCTGCCCGTGTTTCATGCCCAGCGCCATGAGGGCGTGGTAGCCCGGATGGAACTCGGCCTCGTCGACCCGCTGGCCATAGCGGTCATGGGTCTTCAGTACAGGCGGAAAGACGTTGGCAAGTCGGCCATGCTCCAGGTTCTCCGCCTGTCCAAGCTCGGCACCATAGGCGTCGATTGCCGCCGCGTGCCCTGCCGCGCCCTCACGTGCCAACGCCTCCACCAGCGCCGCGTCGGAACGGCAGAGGTTGTAGTCCTCCAGCGGTGGCGGCTGGTTGAAGACCTCATGCGTCGCCAGGTCGGTGCGGGGATTGTGGGCAGCCATGGCAATTCCTCCCTTGTCGCGGCGTATCTCTGGCGGTGAGTATGGTCCCAGCCGAGAGACAATGGCAAACGACGCGGAGGAGGCGTGCAATGGTCGATCAGGAACTGGCGAAACGGATCGTGGCGGAAGTGGATCGCGGCTTCGACGCGCAGATCGCCTTCACGCAGGACCTTGTCCGCTTTCCTTCCCAGCGGGGTCAGGAACATACGGCGCAGGATTTCCTGCATGACGCCTTCGCCGACCGGGGCCTGAAGATGGACCGCTGGACGATTGATGTCGGCGACATCGAGCATCATCCGGGCTTCTCCCCAGTCAATGTCTCCTACGACAATGCGGTCAATGTGGTCGGGACCCACCGTCCGCGTGACGAGACCGGCCGGTCCCTGATCCTGAACGGCCATGTCGACGTGGTCCCCGTCGGCCCCCTCGACATGTGGACCGCCCCGCCGTACGAGCCGCGCATCGAGGGCGATTGGCTCTATGGCCGTGGTTCCGGCGACATGAAGGCCGGGATCGCCGCCAACCTCTATGCGCTCGACGCCCTGAAACGGGCCGGGGTACAGCCTGCCGCGACCGTCTACATGCAGTCGGTCACGGAGGAGGAATGCACGGGAAACGGTGCTCTCGCCTGCCTGACACGCGGCTATCACGCCGACGCGGTGCTGATCACGGAGCCGACGCACGACTGCCTGGTGCGTGCCAATGTCGGCGTGCTCTGGTTCCAGGTGGAGGTGCGCGGCCGCCCGGCGCATGTCTATGAATCCAGCGTCGGCTCCAGCGCCATCATCGCCGCCTATGGCCTGATCAGCGCGCTGCAGGGCCTGGAATCGGAGATGAACGCGGAGAAGGGTGACCACCGCTATTTCGAGGCAAAGCCGATCACCATCAATGTCGGCAAGATCGCCGGCGGCGACTGGGCTTCCTCCGTCCCGGCCTGGTGCCGCTTCGACGTGCGGGCCGGCATCTATCCCGGCACCTCGGTGGAGGAGGCCAAACAGCGCGTCGAACAGGCGCTGCGGGCGGCCTGCATCGACGATCCGTTCCTGTCGAACCATCCGCCCAGCGTCACCTACAACGGCTTCACGGCGGAGGGCTATACGCTGGAACCGGGCTCGGATGCTGAGGCCTGCCTGGCGGCAGCGCACCAGCGCGTGCGTGACGTGGCCCTGACCGATGCCACCATGCCCGCCTATCTCGATGCCCGCGTCGCCGTGCTCTATGACGACACGCCGGCGCTTGTCTACGGGCCGGTATCGGAACATATCCATGGTTTCGACGAGCGCGTCAGCATCAGCTCGACGCGGGAAGTCACGCGCACCGTCGCGCTGTTCATGGCCGACTGGTGCGGCGTGGAGACAGTCTGAATCACGGGCGGAACGGTCAGCCGACAGACGCCACAACGGGGAGACAACAACATGAAGGCTGCACTGCTGACGACGCCGGGCATTGCCAATCTGGCCATCACCGAGATGGCCGAGCCGGAGCCTGGGCCGGGCGAGGTCAAGGTGCGCATCCGGGCCAGTTCGCTGAACTATCGCGACCTGATCACGGTGGAGGGCGGTTACGGCTCGAAGCAGAAGCAGGACGGGCTGATCCCACTGTCCGATGGCGCGGGCGAAGTGGCCGCCGTCGGGGCCGGTGTCACCGCCTTCCAGCCAGGAGACCGGGTGACGCCGATCTTCTTTTCGGACTGGCTGGGCGGGGAGCCGACGGCACAGGGCATGGGCCGCGCGCTGGGGGGATCGGCGCAGGGCTGTGCAGCGGAATTCCAGTGCTTTCCGGAACATGGACTGGTGCGGACGCCGACCTTCCTGTCCGACGCGGAGGCCGCCAGCACGGTCTGCGCCGGGCTGACCGCCTGGCAGGCCGTGGTGGAACAGGGCCGCATCCGCCCCGGCGACTGGGTACTGACCCAGGGCACCGGCGGCGTCTCCATCTTCGCGCTGCAGTTCGCCAAGGCGATGGGCGCGCGGGTGATCGCCACGACCTCTTCGGATGCCAAGGCCGCGAAGCTGCGTGAAATGGGCGCGGACCAGGTGCTGAACTATCGCGACATCACCGACTGGGGCAAGGCGGCGAAGAGCCTGACCGGCGGTGCCGGTGTCGATCTGGTGGTGGAAGTCGGCGGCGCCGGCACCCTTGGCCAGTCGCTCCGCGCCGTGCGGATCGGCGGCACCATTGCCATGATCGGTGTGCTTGCCGGGCAGAAGAGCGAGGTGAACATGGGTCTCGTGCTGATGACCAACAGCCGCATCCAGGGCATCACCGTCGGCAGCCGGGAAATGCACATGGCCATGTACAAGGCGATGGAAGCGCATGACATCCACCCCGTCATCTCCGACACCTACCCGCTGTCGGAAATCCGCGAAGCCATGGCGCACCAGCAGGCCGGCCGCCACTTCGGCAAGGTGGCGCTGGAGATCTGAGCCAGACGGCAGGATCGGGCTCAACCGGTGTTGGGGCAATGCGCTCGCGGATCAGGTCCGCGAGCGCATTGTCTGGGACGGGCTGCGGCCCTGTCCCTGCCTCAGCCGCCGGAGATGGTCACGCCGCCATCGACGCTGATGGTCTGGCCGGTGAGGAAGCTGCCTTCCTTCGACGCCATGTAGACGGCAAGGCCCGCAATCTCCTCCGGCTCACCGATACGGTTCAGCGGGGCCTGCGCCTCCGAACGGGCGCGGAACTTCGGGTCTTCCCAGAGGGCGCGGGTAAAGTCGGTCTTGATCAGGCCCGGCGCGATGGCGTTGGCGCGGATGTTGTGGTGGCCGAACTCGCAGGCCAGGTTCCGCACCAGTTGCATGTCGGCCGCCTTGGAAATGCAGTAGCCGCCGATCACCTTCGATCCGCGATGCCCACCGATCGACGAGACGATGATGATGGCGCCGTCCTTCCGCTCGATCATCTCCGGGATCACCATCGAGCACAGCCAGTGGTTCGATTTGATGTTCACGTTCATGATCTTGTCGAAGGCATCATCGGGAATGTCGAGCGAGGAGCCGTAGTAGGGGTTCACCGCCGCATTGCCGACCAGAATGTCGATGGGACCGAATTCCTTGCGCGTCTCCGCCACCAGCTGCTCCAGCTGTTCCTTGTAGGAGATGTTGCAGGGGATGCCGATGGCCTTGCCGCCGTTGGCCGCATGGTTGGCGTTGATGTCCTTCGTGACCGCCTCCACCGCGTCGGCCTTGCGGCTGGAGACAACGACATTGGCACCCTGTTTGGCAAATGCCTCCGCGATGGCCTTGCCGATGCCCTTCGTGGAGCCGGTAACGATGGCGGTCTTGCCGCGCAGATCAAACATCATGGTCCTGCTCTCCCCCTCAGGTTTCCGGCTCGGACGCCGGTGTCTGCCGGGCACATTAGATGGTTCTCGCACAGGATGGAATCGGTGGTGCAGGGATAGTGGCCATTCCCTTACCGCCGGACGGCCAAGGCCTCCACCGGCAGCCCGTTGCCGCGCCAGGCGGTATAGAGCTCGAGCGCCAGATAATCGTCGGAGCCGAGGGGGCCAGGTTCCGCCAGGCGCTGGTCATCGCAGAACCGGAACCGGCGATGCACGGAACCGACCTCCCCCCATCGCAGCAGGTAGCCGGGCAGGCCATTGGTCTGACCCTGCGTCAGTTGCTCCCCCCGCAGCCACAGGCCGACCCGTTCGTCATGGCACTGGAAGCAGGCCAGGTTCATCTGGCCCCGTCGTTCGGTGTAGAGCGCCCTTCCCCTGTCGAAGAAGGGCCGGGCGGCGCCATCGATCCGCACGGCCATCGGCATCCCGTCGGAGCGTTCGCGTACGGCGAGCATCAGCGACAGCATCGCCTCCGACCCCAGCGCCAGTGCAGGTGCCGACATGCGCAGCGTCCGGCATCGGTTGATCTGCCCCTCCAGCGCGGTCAGCGCCCCATCCACCACCTTCGGGAATGTCGTGGCCGCACCGCCAAGATCATCTGCACCGTGACAGTCCGCGCACGCCTTTCCCGCCTTGCCCTCGACGCGGCTGAACGCGCTCTGCCCCCGTTCCAGCCAGAACTGGGCCGGATTGGCAAAGCTGTCGCGCTGCATCTCCTGCACGGCGGGGGTCGCAAGCACATGGCCGGATACGGGCGGCGCGGGGCGGTCAGGCACGTCTTCCGCCATTGCCGTGCGGGTGGGCGTGAACCAGATAGAAGCTGAAACCAGCAGCGAGAAGAGGAACCCGTTCATGTCACTGAGTATCGCAAGGATCGATCATGTTGTCCTTCACGTCAGCGAGATGGACCGCGCCCTCGACTTCTACACCAGTGTCCTGGGCTGCGAAGTCGCCCGCACGGTCGAGAGCCTGGGGCTGGTCCAGATGCGTGCCGGGGCCAGCATGATCGACCTGGTGCCTGGCCGCGACCCGGATGCCTCGACCCCGGCGGCGCGCAACATGGATCACTTCTGTGTCCGCGTGGATCCGTGGGATGAAACCAGCATCCGCAGCCACCTGAAGTCGCACGGTATCGAGGCAGGCGAGACCCGGACTCGTGTCGGCGCGGAGGGCGCAGGTCCGTCGATCTACCTCACAGACCCCGACGGCAATGTTGTCGAACTGAAGGGTCCGGCGACCTGACCGACATTGCCATCCACGGGTAAATGCTTTGTTCAGCATGATTGGTTAACGCTACACTCGACTGCACCTTTCAGGCTGGACCTGTCATGACTGAAACACATGCTTCCGCGATCTCCGACGCCGCAGGCGGTGACCGACGCCAGATGCGTCGGCGTGCAGGGCTGGCCCTTGTGGCGCTTCTGCTCGTGGCGTTTGTGGCCGTGCTGGGCATTTTCTGGTTCGCGGACAGTGAACGTGACCGCCTGACCGCCGAATGGCAGGTGCGCCTTGGCCTGGTGGCCGACAGCCGCAAGGAGGCCGTCGAGGACTGGCTCAACCAACGGCGCGGCGAAGTGCTCCGACTGGCGGCAACCCGCACCGTGCAGTTCTACCTGGTCGACCTTTCCGATCCGGAACTGCCGCGGGAGGAAACCGACAGCAGCCGCCAGTATATCGAAGGCCTGATGACGTCCGAGGCAGAACGTGGCGACTACCTGTCATCGCGCGGCCAGATGGCGACGGCAGATCGCGACGCTTCGGCCCGTGGTGGTCTGATCCTGCTCGATGCCAGCAACAACATCGTCGCCCAGACCCCCGGCGCACCCGACCCATCATCCCTCCTGCCAGACGGTCTGCGCCCCGGTCAGGTCAGTGTTTCACCCCCTTTCGCGGCAGGTGACGGGCGGGCCATGATCGCGCTCTTCAGCAGCATTGGCGCTCCCGAAGGCAGCGCGGACGGCGGGATCGGCCTGCTTGTGGCCATCCGTCCGCTCGGTGACGATTTCTTTCGTCGGCTGGAACAGCCGGGCGACACGACAAGCGGTGCCGAGACCTTTCTGACAGACCTCAATGATGGCCAGGTTCGCTATCTCAGCCCTCTCGACGACGGGGCCGCCCCGCTCACGCGCCAGATCCCGGCCTCCATGGTCGAGCGGGCGGCAGTTGCCCTGCAGGGCAGGCATGCCGGCAGTGGCAGCTTTGTCGGCTATGCCGGTGACGAGGTACTCGCGGTCAGCCGACAGGTCACCGGTACCGGCTGGACACTGATCCGGCAGGTCCCGAGCGACCTGGCCCTGTCCGACGGCATTCGCCGCATCTGGCTGATCTCCGGCGCCCTGCTGCTGGCGCTGCTGCTGGCTGGCGTCACTGTTGTCGCGGTCTGGCGTCATGCGGTCAGCGACCGGCTGGCGGAGGCGGCGAGCAACCTGTCGGTCGCACTGAAGGAATCCGACCGCCTTGGCCGCCTGCTGCGGAACGTGGCAGACGCCGTCCCCAACGGCATCACGGCGGTCGACCGGGATGAGAAGGTGCTGTTCGGCAATCGCGCCGCCTTCGACCGCATCGGCATCCAGGCGAGTGAGGCGGAGGGCATGCCGCTGATCAACCTGCTCGGCCCCGGCGGCAGCGCGCCACTGCATGCCGCGAATGCCGAGGTCCGGGAGGGCAAGCGCACCGTTCGTCACGTGGACGACCGGGGTTCCGGAGCGGAACGGTCGGTGATCCAGCGTATCCACGTGCCACTTGACGATGATGGCGTGCTGATTGTCACCGAGAACATGACCGAGATCGTCGTGGAACGGGAAGCGCGGGCGGCGCAACTGGATGCGCTGGTCAACGTGCTGGTCGATCTGATCGACGCCCGTGACCGCTTTGCCGCGCACCATTCGCACCGGGTTGCACGGCTTTCCCGGCGCATGGCCGAAACCATGAATCTGCCGAAGCCGGAGATCGTGGCAGCGGAAACCGCCGCCCGCCTGATGAACCTGGGCAAGCTGCGCATCGACCCGGCGATCCTGACCAAGACCGAGGGGTTGACCCCGGATGAACTGGCCGAGATCCGCGACAGTATCCTGCATTCCGCCGATCTCGTGGAGGGAATCCCCTTCGATGGCCCGGTGGTCGAGACCCTGCGACAGATGCAGGAGTGTCTGGACGGCAGCGGTCGACCGAACGGGATCAGCGGCGATGACCTGCTGGTTCCGGCCCAGATCGTCTCCCTGGCGAACGCCTATGTCGCCCTGATCAGCGAACGCGCCCATCGGGCCGCGCGTACGCCGGAACAGGCGCTGGACCAGCTCTGGCCGGAGGCCGGGAAGACCTGGCGGCGCACGGTCATTGCGGCGCTGGTGCAAGTGAATGACGGGCCCGGACAAGCGGAGTCCGGCGGAGACAACTGATGCGGAGCCTGTTCCGGCAACTGGTAATCGGCACCGCGCTGACTGTCGGTCTCTCTGCCCCGGCCGCTGCGGACGGCCGGTATGATCCGCATCAGAATCCACCGACCCTGCCGCGCAGCCTGCAGGACTGGATCACCCCGCAGGGTGGCAAGGAAATGCGGGAGATGCCGGAGGACAATCTGGTCGCGCTGGAGAACCCGCCGGCTTTCGGCTGGCATTCGGGGCAGGACCGCTACAGTTTCGAGGTCCTGATCGCGCAGGATGACCAGCGGGTCATGCAGTTCGTGACCCAGGCCACTACCTTTCGCCCGGACCGGCCGATGGCGCCGGGCACCTACACCTGGAAGGTCCGGCGGCTGGATTCCTTCGGCAGGCCGATCCCCGACCAGAGCAGCCCGCTCGGCGATCCGGAAGGCTGGTCGACCCCCAGGATTTTCGAAGTGCGCAAAGACGGAATCGCCCTCAGCGTGCTCCCTGTATGGGACGCCTTCGACCGTGCCAGGGAGCGCAAGCGGCCCAGATCCCTGCCCGCCGACCCGCAGACCGGACGCTTCGACCCTGCGCGTCTGACACCGGTGCAATGGGACGTGTTCGACACCGTAGCCAGCCGTTTCCTGAAGGAGGCCCCGCAGGCCGAGGCCTTCGTCCGCAGCCGCAGTGACGGCAGCCGGTCGGCGCTGCGGCAGATGATGCGCAGGATCAACGATGCGCTGGCCGTTGCCGCGGTGCACCGGCAGCAGGCGGTTCGGCAACAGGCGACGAAGGTGGCGCTGCTGTATCTCGACAATCTGATCGGAGAGAACCCGCTGGGCCGCACCGGACATGACGGCAACGATCTGCTCAACATCCGGCTGGCGAAGACCGTGGCCCGCGCCTACGACATCCTGAAAAGCGACATGGACCGGCAGACCCAGTTGCGGGTACGGCGGCACATCGAGGACAGGACCCAGCCGGCGTTCGACTACTTCATGCTGAACGATCACGGGAACCTGGAGCAGTTCGCACTCAGTTCCCACGGCTTCCAGATCATGACCCATGTGCTTGCCATCGCTTCACTGTTGAGCGGTGATTCCGACCGCGCCCGGCTCTGGTTCCGCGACAGCTACCCCCTCATCTCGATGATCGTGACACCGTGGGGTGGCGGCGATGGCGGCTATTCGAACGGCGTGAACTATGGCGTCTGGGAATTCGTCAATCACGTCGACAGCTGGGACGTGATCCGCAACAGCACCGGCTTCCCCTATTTCGATACCGCGTGGGTACGGAACTTTGCGGAGTTCCTGACCTATTTCGTCCCGCCGGGTGTGGCCTATGCCGGGTTCGGCGACGGCGGCGAGTACTTGCGTCCCGAACTCTGGTCCGAGATCGCCCGGCTCTATTCCGAACGCGGTCGCGGTGCTTTCGCTGACCCGCTGCTCGATAGCTGGCTGTCCCATCTGGAGACCCGGACCGGCAAGGCCGTGCCACTGACCAATGCCCTGCTGTGGCCCCGGCTGTTCAGCGGTCGAAGTGACAACCCTGACCGCCCGCAGCAACTGGATGCCATCCCCGATGCAGCGATCTTCCCCGACATCGGCTGGGGTGCGATCCACACCGACATCAGCGACCCCGAACGCTATTCGATCCTGTTCAAGTCGAGCCAGTTCGGCTCCTTCAGTCACAGCCACGCCGACCAGAACGCCTTCACCATCATGGGCAGGGGGCAACCGCTGCTGCTCGACAGCGGCTACTACGACGACTACCGCTCGAAGCATCATGATGGCTGGACCCGCCGGACGCGGGCGCACAACGCCATCACCTTCGATGGTGGCAAGGGTCAACCCATCGACGATCCGGGTGCCAAGGGCCGCCTGCTGGGATACTGGCGCTGCGGCGGGGCGGTGGTCATGCGCGGTGACGCATCCGGCGCCTATGGCCAGGGCATCAGCCGCGCCCTGCGGACAATCATCTCGCTGCCTGGCGGGCGGGTGCTCGTCGCCGATCGGATGATTGCCGACAGTGCGCGAAAGTGGGAATGGAACTTCCATGCCGCCGAGCCGCTGACCAGCGCGGACCATGATTTCGCCGTCGTGCGCAATGGTGCGGCCCGCGCCGCCATCCAGGTACTCGCCGGACCGGAACTCGCTCTGGCGCAGTCGAAGGGCTTTCCGTTTCCGGCAGAGACGAAGAACGGCATCGCCCCCGTCGATCAGTTTCATGCCGCCTTCACCAGCCGCCGGGCCACACCGTCACTCGATATGCTGACCCTGATCGACCTCGACCGGGACATTCGGGCGAGCGACGCCACAGCACGGCTGACGGGCAACGGTCGGATCAGTTTCGCTGTCGGGCGCTACACCGGCACCATCGACAATGGCGAAGTCAGCCTGAACATCAACGGCACTGCGGTCGATCCTGCGACCTGCGCCGTTCCACCCCCCGAACCAGTGGCTGCGCAGTCCGTTAAACTGCGCCTCGGCGGACGAAACTAGGTCGATCCAACAGATGATGGAATCGGCAGCGGTCCTCGCGCTCCGCCCGATCCCGATCAGAACACCTGCTCGACGCTCCAGCGTGTCTGGCCCGGCGGCGGGAAACGACCGGCATATTGCAGTTCGATCCGCACGGCGACATCGGTCCGGCGCGGCAACCCGAGGCGCAGTGTGCCCTCTGGCGTTCGCCATTCGCTGATCCGGATCAGTTCGTTGCTGTTGATCTGCTGCACGAAATCGGCACCGAACTCGCCACGCTCGAACACCTCCGGCGTGCCATAGCGCTGGATCAGGATGCGCTGGATGTCCTGAAACACCTGTTGCACGCCAATGGGATCGCCGGTCGCCACCAGATCGAAGATTGCGGCGGATTTCACCAGACGCGCGCCATCATGACTGATAGACAACCGCGCCGGGCTGTTCGACGCCACCGCTGATTCCGGCTGCCTGCAACCGCCCGCGCGCTTCCGCCAGCGGCATGCCTGGTGCCAGGTCGATCAGGTCCAGTTCCGCCGGAAACTCATCCTCCGCAATCGGTATCAGCGATGGGGAGACGGCGGCCTGTGCCGCCCGACGGTCCTCTGCCGTCGCCTTCTGGAACGCCAATGTGTAGAAGACGCCCACCCGATAGGCCGAGGTGAATCCGCCCGGTTCCGGCTGGCGATGAAACAGATCCACCGAGGTGCCGAAACTGTGCGGGCCTGTGCGGTAGGCATAGTTGGCGGACAGGGTATGCGCCGCCGTCTCCAGCACGTTGTTGCCTTCCTGGTCCTGGAACAGGAAGCGGTAGTTGGCATTCAGCGAATGGTTGCCGCGAAACATGTTGGCCGCCAGCGTGGCCCCGAAGTCGGCCTCGTCGTTGCCAGCACCCTTGATCAGCCGCCAGAGCAGGCCCGGCGTCACGCTGCCGCGAAACCCGCCCAGCTCCAGACCATGTGTCGCGTTCAGCGCCACCTCCCGCGTCGTCGCCAGCGTATCGGCGACCTGATCGTCAGCGTACTGGTAGAACAGGTTGGCCCGCCCGGTCCAGCCACTGGCAATCGGTGCCGAGAGGCCGAGACGGGATGAGGCCGTCAGGGTCTCGGTGGTATTGTTGTCGTTCTCCACATCCTGCAGGAAACTGTCCCAGGTCATGGAGACACTGCGGCTGTCGGTCAGCCGTACAGGTCCGCTGACCGTCACGCCCGCAACCTGGGTGTCGGTGCTGTTGGCGCGGGTGAAGGCGTCGGTGAACTGCTGCAGGCGCCCGCGCAGCGCCAGACCATTCTCCAGCCGGTATCCGGCCCGCAGGTCGAACGTGCGG
>CAXBNO010000041.1:0-11906 GCA_963976775.1 uncultured Kordiimonadales bacterium | reverse complement strand
AGACCTGGAGAAAGTGGCTGGCAGACCAGTTGTTGCCGGACATGCGCACCAGTTGCATGGCGCCGTTCCACAGGGCCGAACCACCCTGATAGACCACCAGCCCGGTCGTATTTGCAGTGAACTGGCCGCCCCCCGGACCATTGCCGCTGCCACTCTCGTAGCCCGACGATTTCAGGCCCCCGGAATCACCCAGCTGGATCAGCAGGTGATCGGTTCCGGTAACGGCGACGCCCGCGAACTGCAGCACGATCAGATCAATATTGGTCAGGCTGCCGATATCGGTGACGGTGCCACCGGAGCCGGAGGACAGATCCAGCGACCCGCCCCGTCGCAGGCCAAGCCCCAGCGCCGCGATCGCCTGTGCCACCCGAAGCGGGGACATGTGCTCATCTTCAACCGTCCCGGCCTCGGCATCTGACTGATCGGCGAATATGGGTTCCGGCAGGTCGGCATTCGTCGGCACCTCACCAGAGCCGGTGCCGATTGTCTTCTCGGCAGCGTCGCCGATGCCGGACAGCATGGTCCGGCCAGGTGTTGTAAGGGCCATCAGGCAAACCTCCTGTACGGAACTGACGGATAGACGCGGAAGGCAGTCAGGGCTTCCGGCAGCGATCCGGAAACCATCCTGACGTTGACGTGATAGCCGGGGAGGGGCGCGGCTGGCGTCACCACCTCGCCCGCGCCGTCCAGCACGGCGACGGACCAGACAGTTCCGACGTGATCCAGCGTCCACGAACCGTCCGGCTTGCCGTTCATGCCTGCGGCGGCAATCGCCGTCGCAGCAGCCGCGCTGTCATCGAATTTCAGGAACACGTCATCCATTGCTCATGGCCTCCAGGGTCGCGTTGGAAAGGGGACCGAAAACGGCGACTTGCCGAATGATGCAGGGCAGCCCGGCAGAACCGTCGATGTTGGCTCCAAACTGCATTTCATCCGCGTCAGCGTTCAGGCTGTGCGTCCCGTCCGTGACCACGGTCGCGCCGTCCACGGAGATCGCTACGTCATTCTCTGCCACCCGCAGCGCAACCACGACCCGGTCGCCGGGCGTCAGACCGCTCGCCGCCGTCAGGTCAAGGCTGTCGGCTCCCGTCAGCGTCAGATCGCCGGCATCCATGACCAGGGCAATCTCGTTCGTGCTGGTCTTGCCGACCGACAGCAGCACGCCGTCGCCGTCGAGAATGGTGGCTTCGACCAGCAGGGAGAACCCGTCCGCCCGGAAAGCGGATATGGTGGACAGGTCGGCAGTCGCCAGATCGGCGGAGCGAGTAACCTCCGACCCATCAGTCAGGATCACGGAGGACGGGCCTGCGTCCAGGCTCTCGACTTCCTCCAGCATCAGGCCCCACATGGCCATGCTGTTGTCGGTGTCACCCAGGTAGGAACTGCCGTCGTTCTGGAACGAGAAGCCTACGCCGCCACTGCCGGACGCGCCGGTGGGCGCTCTGGTCGCCCAGAGACGATACCAACCGTTCGCGAATTTTTCGTAGCCGACAGTGACGTTCTCGTTTGCGGGCTGGTAGGGCGTCAGGGTTTCCGTCGCAAAGTCCCACTGCCATCCGTGCCAGTTGGCAGTCACGCCATTGAACGGCGCGCTGTAGATGATGGCCGAGTGCTGGGTGGTGTTGGCCCCGACGTCCTTCACGTAGGCGGACAGACAATAATAGGCCCCGGCCGATGCAATGGTGTACTTCCCTGCCGACGCCCCCGCTGCGTGAGAGCCTGTCGTTGCGGTCTCCGTCATGGTGCCTGCAGTGGTGGTGCCATCGGGTGCGACCGCATCGTCATCGGTCACGGTCATGCGGACCACGCCGTTACCGTTCAGCGAGTTGCTGGTGATGTGGTGGTTCGTGGCCGCAGGCTCCACCAGAAGCCCCAGCGGTTCACCGGTACTTGCGTCGTGCGTCAGTCGCACGGCATCGATGGCCTTGCTCTCGACTTCGCCACCGTCCGTGTTCGTGAATCCGACCGTGGCGCGGGTCAGGGCGAGGCTGAACCGGGTGCGGAACGCCGCGCTTGCCGCGGCACCTGCCACGGCGGCGAGGGCCGCCGCCGCAGCCCCGGCCTCCGCCGTCTCCGCTGCATCCTTCGCCACAACAGCATCGTCACGGGCGCTTTCTGCCGCGGTCTGCGCCGTTCCGGCATTGGTCTCTGCCGTTTCGGCGGCAGTTCTCGCCACACCTGCCGCGGTTTCGCTCGCCAGCGCGGCGGCAGCCGATGCGGCCGCATTGGTCGCCTCGGTCGGCGCCGCCGTGATCGCCGCGATATTCGATGCGGCGGTCGTGATGTCAGCAATGTTCGCGGCAACCGTGCCGATGTCGTCGTCCCCATCCAGATCGGTTGCAACGGTATTGATCGCCGCCGTGTCGCCGGAGACGGTTGCCAGCGCATCCGAAAGCCCGACCACCGCCGCGACCTGCGCCGGATCCAGCACTGCCGTATCCGACAGGTCGGTCACGACGATCGCCGATCCATCCGGTGGGGCCGCGGTGAAGGTCACCGTCTTGCCAGCACCGCCGCCCAGCGACCAGGCCGCTGTCTTCTGCTGCACGATGCCATCGATCGTCACGATCAGGGCATCGGCACCGACCGGTACCGCCGACAGGACGAAGGCCGTCTCCGCCGCATCCCCGGCAAAGGTCGATACGGTCGGCAACTGCTGCGCCCCAAGCGACGGACGCGCGGTGTTGCCAGTGGTATCCACGGCGAACAGGCTGATGTCGGCGGCACCGTCATAAACCTTGATGGTCCATATCGGTGTGCCGGCGGTGTCGATCCACATGGTACCGGCCACCGCAGCCGCCGGACGGGTGGTCCCGGAATGGAGGGACAGCATTGCCGCCCATCGGCCGTTCAGGTCGGTGGCCAGTTCCGCACCGTTGGTTTCAGCCGGATCGATCGTTGCAAAGGGGTGTTGTGCCATCAGGCCGCCTCGCTGCCATAACCAGCCGCGACGTAATCGAACGTGCGGGAAATGCCGGTATCGGTGGAATTGAAGAACCGGACGGTGAATCCGGTTCGGCTTTTCGATGTGATCGTCATGTAGTCTCCAGTGGCCATGTCCTGGCCGGTGACGGAAATGCTGGGCGTGGCGCGGAATGCGGGGCTGAAGGTCACGGTTTCCCCCGCCGCATCGGCGACGACGTCCCCGGCGGAAACCACCCGGTCGGGCATGTCGATCACCACTTCGCAGTCCGTGACGCGGGCGGCGGACGTGGGCCTGGTGGAGGCGAACAGGATGCGAAACTCATAGGCGCGTGCGGTGATGTCGCCGATGCTGAGGTCCGCCCAGTCCGTCCATGTCGGGGTTCCGGACGGGTCGTCATCCGTCGTGCGCACCTGCAACCGGGCGGAGAATCCATCCTCCGCCACCCCTTCCAGCGGCCCGAGTTCCGAAAGGTTCGGCCATTCGTCCATTTCAAGGCCGATATCGACACCGGTCAGGGCGATGCTGGCGGTGACGCGAGAGGTGTAGACCGCGCCGAGGTCAACGCTGTTGGCGAAGTCATAGGTGCCGGAACTGTAGACATCGCCACTGCCATCCACGTCCGCCTGCAGCGCCCCGGTATCGATCGCCACGTTCGTCCGGGTTCCGGCCAGTGCCGGAAATTCCGTGACCGTTTCCACGGCGTTCAGGGCGGCAGCACCGGTGGAAACGACGACCTGCGCCGGCGACAGCGACAGCACCCCTGAAAGGTCCACCGCCTTGATCATCCATGTGCCCTTCAGCCGGGGCACGGTCACCGCAGTCGCGGTCGAAGGTAGCTGCCCCGCGAAATCGATCCCGTCCGACCAGACCGCACCGGATGTCGCCGCCGCATGCCGCAGCCGGCGATATCAAGGTCCGATGATGCGTCCCAGCTGAGCCGCAGGTTCTCCCCGATCGGCTGTGCCACGAAGCCGGTCACGGTTTCCGGTGGGGCCAGTGCCCCCAGCAGCTCTGCGGTGAAGGTCCGGAAAGGCCCGCCGCCACTTTCGCCGATGCCGACAACCCGAACCCGGAAACCATAGACACCGGGCGTCACGTCGCGAATGTCGATCGATGGCGAGGTGACAGTGCCGAACGGTGCATGTGCGCCCTCTCCCGGGCGCTTCACCTCCCATTCATACAGGCGCGCGCGGGCATCCGTGGACGGTTCCACCGATGCCGTGGCGGCGGCCAGAATGGCGTTGCCTACCCGGTACAGCCTTTCCTCCACGGTGAAACCGGACAGCGGGGGGATCGGGCCCACCGGAAAGAATGCCGTGGGCGTCGGGTCGAAGGCCTGGTCGGCGTCGATGCGGGCCTGGCGGGTCGGATCCCAGACCGTGCCTGTAAAGGAAAACCGGTTCGGGGCTTCCTCCGCCGCGCCGATGATCCGCACCAGCACGTCTTCGCTGCCGACCAGCGCCCATACGGCGCCCGCGACCGGCGTGGCGGGCAGGGCGCTTTCGAGGGTCAGCACAGAAATGTCCGACCCCGCCGCGGTCGTGACCGCGATCTCCGACAGGCTGCCGTCGGGCAGTACCACGCTCAACGTGTAATCGACACCGGATTCCAGCGTGACCGCCGCATCGATCGTCACCGTCGTCGATGTGGAGGCCACCACCCGGCCACCGGCGCGCCAGCCAACTTCCGCCGGGTCACGCACCCGCATCAACTGGCCGGGAAGGGCGGACAGATGGTCCAGTGCCGTCCGCCATGCGCAGATCTGGCCGGATTCCTCATCCTCCAGCAGGGTTCGGCCAAAGCGACGGGCCTGCCCCCGGCTGGTGCAGCCGACCGCCTCCACCGACAGGGTGCGCAGGCCGAACCGCGCAAGCCGGTTCCGATCCTCCACGACCTCGATGTCGGTGGCAAAGCCGAGGTCCGGATTCCGCCAGCGCACCATGACGCGCGAATGCTGCTGCACCTCCGGCGCATCTTCCCATTCGATGACACCATTGATCGTGTTCGATGGCGTCACCAGTCCGGCCGGGTCGGTCGCCTGGTCCCCTGTCGCCAGGACTGCGCCGGGCCCCCAGTAGATCATCCCGTGCCAGACTGACGACAGGGTCATCAGCCAGGCCAGCGCCTCCCGCCGGTCGCGCAGGACACCATTGAAGGCCCAGCGCGGTTCGGTGCCGCCATAGCCGTCCGGCACAGCCGTGGAATTGTACCGGGCAATGGCATAGAGGTCGTATTTCGACACCGCCGCAGCATTGATGAACCGCCCCATGCCATAGCGGCCGTTCGTCATGATGTCATAGGCGATCCAGACCGGCTCATCGGTCCAGTTCCTGACGAAGGTGCCGTCCCAGATGCCGTCATAGACACGGGTGAACGGGTCATAGTTCGACGGGATATCGACGATCTTGCCGTAGATATCGAACTCCCACAGACCCACGCGCCCGCCGGAGTTCTCCGCGTTCGCCTCGATCCCCAGAACGGCACGATCGGGATAGGTGAAGCGGGCGTCGATCACGCGCGTATAACTGGACCAGATGGTTTCGTTGCGGATCAGCACCGATGTCGGATCGTCGGTGATCCGCTCCACCTTCACGTCCCACGGCCCCTCGCCGGGCAGGGGAATCCGCACTGCCTCAACATATTGCGACGTCGTCTTGCTACTGATCAGCGGGCGCGCGACCTCGACGAAGTCACCGCCCGGATCCTTCCGGTATATCGCCAGTTCGACCGACCCGCCGGAAAGGTCGCCGGATGTCGAAGACTGTGTCGTCAGGGCGTTGAGCGTGATCTTGATCCGCGCGGCATCCGCATTCGGGTCGATGATGGTCTGCACCACCGGGCTCGCCTTCACGACCTCCTGCCCGACCAGTACCTCGGTCTCGACGGACGGAAAGCCGTCTATCGGATCCTGATCCGACAGCCCGACCCGCTCCGACACCCGGACACCCTGGATGTTGATGCTGTCGTCATCAGCCTGGATCGGCGTGCCGTCGCGATAGACGGATTTCAGACCACCGACCAGCCCGCCGATTTCCCCGTCTGCCACGATATGGACCATGCGAACCAGCTCGCGGGCCTGCAGGGTGTTCGGATCCTCCGCCGCGGCGAAGGAACCACCACCACCCTTGCCGCCGCCCCCTGCGCCAGAGGCAGGCGGATCGAACGTGGCATTGGTATCGAACAGCTCCGCCGGGTCCGGTGGCGTGGCATTGTTTGCCGCCGCCGCATCCTGTGCCGCCAGCTCCGGCAGCCGCTCCACCACCGCACCGCCCATGGCAATGCCGGAACCGACGCGGACCCGGCCATAGGGCAGCGGTATCGCGAAACCTTCCTCCGACACATTGGAGGTATCGCCGAACAGGAACGACTGACGCGGATCCGCCGCCTGGCCGGCATCGACCTGCGGGGTCGGGGTCAGCAGCTGTGACAGGCCGCCCAGTGCCATCAGGCCGCCGAACAGGGCGATCTGGCCGAACGTGACGCTTGACCCCAGGACCGTGAAGGCAGTCGCGCCCAGCCCCGTTGCGGCCGCTGCGCCACCCGCCGCGCCGGACGCAGCCGCGCCAGCCGCCAGAGACCCGCCACCGGTTGCCGGGGCGGCGATGATTGCCGCAGCCGCAATCGCGACACCTATGACGATCTTTCCGATGCCGCCCTTGCCGGCACCTTCCGCCGCCGGGACCACATGGATTTCGCGACAGCGACCGAACTGCAGGCCCAGCGCGTCGGCGAACATGCCTTCGTTCTCCAGCGCGCCGCGGCTGATGCGCCAGACGCCGGTCGTGATCGCATTCCAGAAGCCCGGAACCTGTGCCGCGATGCCTCGGATCGCCTCGATCGGGGTTGCCGCGTCCAGCCGGTACGGACCGCCGAAGCGGCGTGCGGCGCTGCCGTGCAGATGCACCTCAACCAACATGGCGCAGCCAGTGCGTTGCGCGGGTTTCCCATGGGCCCAGATAGACGCTTTTCAGTGGTCTGTGTGCCTCGCTGACCGGCAGGCGCGCCGAGGGGTGGTGCACGAACATGCCGTCCCCGACATAGATGCCGGCATGGTTCGGGCCGACACGTGACCTGACGGAAAACAGGATGCAGTCACCGGCGCGCAACGCCGACCTGGCCGATGTGCGATCGGTCGCCACCGCGTGGAAACCGGCCTCCGCCAGATGGTCCAGATACAGGTTCGTGCGGCTGTTCAGCCACCATTCCCAATCACGTGGCATATCCAGCAGCTCGACACCGCGTTCCTCGCGGAACCAGTCATCCAGGAAGGCCTTGCAATCCTGCCAGCCATGGATGAACGACCGGTCCATCAGCGGTTCCTTCGGTGCATCGGCCCCAAAGAACAGCGGCGCGCCCGAACCTGTCCGGAAGCTGGCAACGATCCCCCACGGAATGTCCCACTGCCGCTGCCGCGCCATGTCCAGCGCCGACGGGGCCGGATAGCCATTGGGATGTGAATGGATGATCGACAGGATCCGCCAGCCCCGGCGGACGATATCGACCTCCCGCTTCGCGATCACGAAACCGACCTTCGGATCATCGGCCACGTTGCTGCAGGCGCGGTACTCGATCCGGTCCCCGCGCTGCCGCACGACCCCGCAGGATTCGTTCGGCCACTCCGCAGACGCGTGATCGCGGATGGCGGCAAGAATGCTGTCATCGAACATGTATGGATATCCCGGATGTAAGGGGCTGGCGCGGGCCGAAACCGGCGCTGATCTCCGTTGTCTAGAACCGGCGCAGGCCGGGCAGTCCGCGATAGGGCAGGGGCGCGGCTTCCCCGAATCTCAGGCGGCAGTCGGACAGCCGCTTGCCGCATACATCTTCGCGGTGATCGGTCACCGCATTGCCGTCGGCATCGAACATCGGTGTGCCCGTGTAGGGGCAGGGGTCGTGATCATCCAGGATGAAGGCCCCATCGATCGTCTCCGCCCGGCGATAGACGAAATCGCAGAAGTTCCGCAGCCCGACGGCACCGGGAACCATCACTCCGGCCTGGTCCAGACCGTTCGACAGTTCGAACGCCACCACGTCGCGGTTGCCATCCCTGACCCGATGGCTGATGCGATAGACCTCCAGCGGGAACACCGCCTCCGGGTCCGGATCGTTCCCGTCATCCAGATGGTCACGGAACGTGCGGATCCGCGTCACCTCCGCCCCGCGCAACCCGTTCAGCGACCGCAACATGGCCCGGATGGTCAGTGACGGGTCGTGCAGCCGGATCGTCGGACGGCCCTGGGCCCCCTTGCCGCCACGCTGAAAGCCTGTCGCCGTGACATCGCGCGGCAGATAGGTATTGCCGTCGAAGGTGATCGGGGAACCATCCTCCGCCACATCATGCGTGAAGCGTTCCACCGTGCCGCCGATCGCTGTCGCATCCAGCACCCACAGGGTGACGATGGCCGGGGTCGAGGGGTTCTGAACCTGTTCGGCAAGGCCGGTCATATCGCGAAACTCTCTTCGAATGTCGCGCTGAAGGCGAAGCGGGCGTTGCGGCTTTCCCCCGGCGACCATTTGCGGGCCACCCACTTCGACTGGCTGGCCGCACCCGGCTCGGTCCAGAGAAACGGTTCGACCCCCTGCCGCGCCCGCAGGAACGCCAGCAGGGCATCACGGTCGGTGGCGTCCAGTGTCCAGTTCAGCGACCAGATCCGGCGGATGCTGTTGATGCCGTCCGGGCTGCCCTGGTGGTGACCATCGCCCAGCGGGGCATCCAGCGTCCGTGCATCATCCCGCCGCCGACTGCTGATCAGGGGGGCACGGATGTTCAGGGCATCCAGATCGGGGGTGCTCATGCGCCGAACCGCCTGTCGCCGAGGGGATTGATGATGCCGCCGACCCGCATCTGATCGACGATCCGTTCATCGACCATTTCCAGCAAGGCACCGGTGATCTGTTCGGAGATCTGTTCACCGAACTTCCTGGCCGCCGCCGCATCGCCACTGCCGCCGCCGGCAACCTCGACCCTGATGGTCGGTGCGAAGACCACGGTGACACCGCCACCGCCCGCGCCACGCATGTCCGGCAACACGGCCCGGACGCCCAGCGCCCCGTCCGGGGTGCGTTTCAGGGGCATGATGGCTTCCTCCCCATCCTCCCCCATCAGGCCCGCCTGACCATTGGCCATGGGGAAGAATGTCGGGCCCGTCGTCACCCCGCCCTTGCGGAAGGGCGTCACGGGCATCCCGCGATCCATCACTGCCCCGTCCGCTGCCACCAGACCCAGCGCGGAACCGATGAATGAAATCACCGGCTTGACGATCTGCTTCTGTGCCTCCGCCGCCGCAATCTCGAACAGCAGGTCAAACACCGCTTCGCCCAGGCTTTCCAGGTCCACCTTGCCCTGCTTCACCATGTCTTCGATGCTGTCGCCCGCGGCGTCGAATGCGCCCTTCAGGGCACGTTCGGCACGGTCTGCGCTGTCTTCGGCTTCCTCCGCCATGTCGCGCAGCGCCCGGCGGATGCCATCGGACGTTTCCTCCGAGTTCTCCAGCCGTTCGTCTTCGGCCTTCTTCTCCGCCTCCGCCACCAGCCGCAGACGTTCCTCCGCCGTGATCAGGCCCTGCTTTTCCAGATCGGAAATCTTCCGCAACGCCGCGAGCCGCTTCTCTTCTGCCGTGACAAGACCATCGACGGCGCGGCGTGCATCGGCGCGGGCCCGGTCGGCGGCTTCCTCCGCCGCGGTCACCAGGCGCGCCCGTTCCTCCGCCGTGATCGCGCCCATCCGCTCCAGATCCGCGATATGGCGCAGCGCCGCGATGCGCTTTTCCTCCGGACCGTCCAGCGCGGCGAGGGCACGACGGCCCTCCGTATGGGCCTTGCTGATGTCGGCGGCGTCCTGTTCCGCCTTGGCCAGCCGTTGCAGGGCGGCGGTCAGTTCGAAGATGCGGGCGGTATGTTCGTTGTCGACGATCGTGGTGTCTTCCAGACCCGCCTGCTTCAGGGCGGCACGGAACGACTTGCTGCCGTCGGACCGCTCCGCCTGTGCCAGCTTGAATTCCAGATCCGCGATCACCTTCTCCGGGTCGGACAGTTTCGCCGGGGCGCCACCTGCCGTCGGCGTCCCAGTGGATGTCTCGCGTTCGGCCCGCTGCCGCGCCAGTTCGTCGAGACGCTTCTGGATGGCTGCCTGTCGTTCGAGACTGGCTTCCATATCGTCCAGGAGGCCCTGCTCTACTTCCTTCAGTATTGCTGTATCGCGGCCTGTGACATCTATCCGGGACGGGTCCGTGATCTTTCCACGGATGGAAGCCAGAGATTTCTCCATTTCCGCCCGTGCGGAGATCAGCTCATCGATCTCTCCCTGCAAGCTGGCGGTTGATCTCTCGTCATCGTTCCGGAAAGCATCCAGAATGTCGTTGATGGCGCGCAGTATCTTGCCCTTGACCTCTTCGAAGGCGATCAGCCAGCCGCTGAAAGTCTCGCCAATCTGACCCAGCAGCGCGGAGTTTTGCTGTTCCAGGCGGTTCAGTTCATCGCCCGTGGCCCGCGCGGATTCCACCAGATGACCGTCGACCACTGCCCCTGCATTGCGGGCGGCAGCCGCATAGTCATCCAGACCCTGGCTGCCGTCCTTCAGCACCCGCACCATGTCGACGCCTTCGGTGTCGAAGGCGGCGAAGGCGAGGCGGATGCGTTCGCCCTGGTTGCCTGTGCGCTGCATGGCATCCGCGAAATCATCCAGCACCGCCGTGGCCGTGCGGTTGGTACCGTCGGCATTCTTCACCGCGATACCCAGTGCCTCGAATTCTGCTTTCAGCGTGCCGGTACCGTTCTGCGCATCGGCCAGACGTCGGGTGAACCGCTGCAGCGAGGTATCGAAATTGGCCGTCGCGACACCATTCTGTTCGGCGGCGAAACGCAGCTCCTGCAGACTTTCCACCGTCACGCCCAGCTTGTCGGCGGCATTGGCAAGATCGGAGAATTCCTTCACCGCGATCCGCGCCGCCTCGATCATCAGGTTCATGCCGATGACGGCCGCACCCAGCCCCGCGCCGATGGCGATGCCGACCGGACCCAGCCGTCCCAGAACACTGCCGAGGCCACCGGCATTCGCCGCCAGCCCGGTCGCGCTGTCCTTCACATTGCCGACCGCCTGGTTCAGCACCAGCAGGCCCTTGCTGGCCGGTTTCGAGGCTCGCTCGACCTTCTGCAGTGCCGCCTGACCGCGCCCGCCCAGCTTCTGCAAGGCATCCTCGACCTTTTGCCCATCGCGCAACCGCAGGCGTATCGTGACATCACGTTCTGACATCTCAGGTTCCCTCGGGAGGATGGAAATGATCTATCTGATCGGCATCGCGGCGTTCATGAATGGCATGACCGGCGCGTTGCCCAATTCGGTCGGTTTCGATCCGGATACCGACCCGACCGTCCTTGCCATCACCGATGGCATCATGACGGTCGGTATTCCGTTCGTGATCATGCTGTTCGTTGTCGCGACCCTGCCGAAGCGGGACCGAACGACAGCCTGATCAGTCCTTCGCGTGTTCGCGGATCTGCGTGTTCCAGGCCTTGACCAGACCCGCTTCGGCGGCGGCGGCCAGGGCTGTTGCCAGGTCGGCGCGGATGCCGTTTTCGGCGGCGACGCGGACGATCATGGTCATGTCCAGGCCGGTGGCGATGCCGCCCATCCCGGCGGTGCGGACGTGCCCGGCGAAGCGTTTCACCAGGTCCCAGATGGTTGCCCCCTCCCGCGATCGCGGTGTGTTTTCAGTGTAGGGGCAGAGGCTTCCGGTCAGACCGGGCTTTCCGTCGGCACAGGCGGCGCCACCGCTTCGGCATCCGGCGCAATATTCGGGCCCGTCACCGAAGTGCCATTCGGCGAGGGCCCTGATCCGTTTCCCTCCAGCACCCGCTCCGCATAGGGCGCGGTATAGGCGGTAACGAAGATGTCGGCGATGTCGTGGTACCGCATCAGCCCCTCGACATTCTCCGGCGTCACGGGCAAGGGGGTGCCGTCATCGTCGCCGACACCTTCCCA
>CAXBNO010000040.1:0-12044 GCA_963976775.1 uncultured Kordiimonadales bacterium | reverse complement strand
GCGCTGGATGCCGTGCCGCCGCAATATTGTTGCGGCGAGCTGGAACGGGCCGTCGTCGCCGCATCGGTCAACGAGCGGCCGGACGTCATCCTGATCGAGGGGCAGGGCGCGTTGAGCCACCCGGCGTTCTGCACATCCGCGTTCATTCTGCGCGGCAGCCAGCCACAGGCTGTCATCCTGCAGCATGCACCCCGCCGCACCCATCGCTGTGACTTCCCGACGATGCCGATGCCCGACCCGCGCGACGAGATCGCCCTGATCGAGGCGTTCTCCGACACCAGGGTGATCGGCATGACGATCAATCACGAGGGCATGACAGACAGCGATATCGGGTCCGCGATCACCACGTACCGGCATGAACTGGGCATTCCGGTAACCGATGCATTGAGCAGGCCGGCTACCGAACTGGCGGAGATGGTGCTGTCGGCATTTCCGGGACTTCGATCTGTCCCCGCCCTGGCGGTGGCATGACAGCGCCGCGCATAGAGATCGAACCGGGAAAGATCCAGTACAATACCCGCCATATCGTCACGCAGATGCGGGCGCGCGGCATCAGCGTGACCGGCGTGACCAAGGCCGTCTGCGGTCACCCTGCCGTTGCCAGGGCAATGCTGGACGGCGGAGCGACCGGGTTGGCGGAGTCCCGCATCACCAACGTCGTGCGGTTGCTCGGTGCCGGCATGACGTGCCCCATCGCCATGCTCCGGACACCCATGAAGAGCCAGGCCGAACTGGTGGCCCGACATTGCGCCACCAGCTACAACAGCGAGATCGACGTCATCCTGTGCCTCGCTGCGGCTGCACGCAGGTCAGGCAAAGTCCACGGTGTCATCCTGATGGTCGAGATGGGCGACCGGCGCGAGGGGATAATGCCGGCGGACCTCATGCCATTCGCACGGGATGTACTCGCCACGGCGGGCGTCTCCCTGAAGGGCATCGGCGCGAATTTCGCTTGCCTCGGCGGCGTTGCGCCGAACGCCGTCGCGATGGCACGTTTCTCGGCCCTCGTGACCGGCATCGAGGGGGCCACCGGTTGCAGGCTGGATACCGTTTCCGGCGGCAATTCGGCCAACCTGCCATGGGCCCTGGCCAGCCGCGAGCCGTCCCGGGTCAATGACCTGCGGCTGGGTGAGGCAATCCTTCTCGGCGTCGATCCCCTGTCAGGCATCCGCATCGAAGGCCTCCACACGGATGCCTTCACGCTGGTTGCGGAGGTGATCGAGTCGAAGGTCAAGCCGACTTCGGAACCAGGTGCAGTGGCGAACCCCGCCTGGCGCGGACTTCGTCTGGTGCCGGACGGCGACCATTGTCCCCGGTCGGTTCTCGCGCTCGGGCAGCAGGATACCGACATTGCAGGACTTGCGATGCCGGACGATGTGGCATTCGTCGGTGCCACCAGTGACCATCTGGTGGTTCGGGCGATGAATTCCGCCCTGGGCGTCGGCAGCGAAGTGAGGTTCCAGATGAACTACAGCGCCCTGATGCGCGCAATGAACACGCCCGACATTGCCAAGGTCGTTCGACAGGACTGGCCTTTCACATCCGCCCCTTCCGCAAGTTACCGCAACCAGAATCTGGAGACCGCATGATCCGCCATACCGGCAAAGAGTCTGAATCCTTCCAGGGCCACATTCCCCAAACCCGTGCCAATGCCGATGTCGCAATGACACGATCCTGCCTCCGCTGTCAGGAGAAGTTCGAGAGTTCGGGCTTCGGGGAGCGCATCTGCCGTCGATGCAAGTCGACATCGACCTGGCGCGACGGCAACCCGGCCACGTCCGGCAAGCGCTAGCGCCGTGCTAATCTGACGGTTCCTCCCGCGCCCGCTGCACCATGCCGAACAGGTCGCGCGGGTCGTCGGGGTCGGCAATCATGTCGAGGGCCTGGTAGAGGCCGGTCTGATGCAGTTGCTGGCGCAGGTAGCGCAGTGCGGAGAAATCCTCCGTCGCGAAACCGACACCGTCGAACAGGGTGATCTGGCTGGCGTCGCGCCGACCGGGTGCGGTGCCATTGATCACCTGCCACATCTCGGTGACCGGAAAGTCCTCCGGCATCTGCTGGATCTCGCCCTCGATACGGGTCTGCGGCGGATATTCGACGAAGACATCGGCGCGGCTGAGGATGTCGCGGTGCAGTTCGGTCTTGCCGGGGCAGTCGCCGCCGATGGCGTTGATGTGGACTCCGGCCCCGACCATGTTGTCGGTCAGGATGGTGGCGTACTGCTTGTCGGCGGTGCAGGTGGTGATGATCTGCGCGCCTTCGATTGCCGCCTCCGCCGTCTCGCAGGCTGTCAGCTCACCCCGCAGAGCGCCTTCATGGCCAGCGCCTGGAACTCCGACTGCGCGCCATTGCCGATCAGGGTCATGGTGTCCGCGCCCTTCGGAGCCAGATACTTCGCCACCAGTGCAGAAGTCGCGGCGGTGCGCAGCGCCGTCAGCAGGGTCATTTCCGACAGCAGCACGGGATAGCCCGTATGCACGTCCGCCAGCAGCCCGAAGGCAGTCACGGTCTGCAGGCCGTCGCGGGTGTTCTTCGGGTGGCCGTTGACGTACTTGAAGCCATAGACCTCCCCGTCCGACGTGGGCATCAGCTCGATGACACCCTCCAGCGAGTGGGAGGCGACGCGGGGAATCTTGTCGAACAGCTCCCAGCGGCGGAAATCCTCCTCGATGCAGGTGGCGATGCCGCGGATCATCTCGGTGACACCGATCCGGTGCATCAGACGCATCATGTTGGCGACGCTGACGAAGGGGACATAGGCCAGTCGGGAGGGTTCGGGCGCGGACATGTTTCACCTCTGTGCGGAATGCCGGACCCATCATCTGCCAATTGCTCGCCCGGCGATACCATCCAGGGTGACCGGACGGCGGGGCAGGGCAGATTCCTGCTTACCCGCAGGCGCAGGCCCGCTAGCATGCGGTCCCCAGACACGTGGCCGGCCCGCAGACATGCACGAACCCCAATCCGCCGACCGCAACGACCTGATGCTGAGGTTTGCGCCTGCGCTGTTCGTGCTGCTCTGGAGCAGTGGCTTCATCGCCGCCAAGGCCGGACTGGCGGATGCGGAGCCCCTGACATACCTCAGCCTGCGCTACTGGATCGTTGCGGTCCTGATGGCGGGACTGGCGCTGGCCATGCGGGCACCATGGCCAGGGTCCAGGCGTGAACTGGGCCACATCATGATCGCCGGGGTGATGTTGCAGGCGATCTACTTCGGCGGGTCCTGGCTGGCACTGGGGCGAGGGGTCGGTGCGGGTACCGCGGCGCTGATCGTGTGCCTGCAGCCGGTCATCACGGCCGTGCTCGCCGGACCTCTGCTGGGGGAACGTGTATCGCCAAGGCAATGGCTGGGGCTGGCACTGGGACTGACCGGTGTCGGCCTGGTGGTTTCCCACAAGCTGGGGGCGGGCCTGGGCAGTGCAGAGGGGGTGGCCTGGGCGTTCATGGGGTTGCTGGGGATCACCTTCGGCACGCTCTACCAGAAGAAATTTTGCCCGACGATGGACCCGCGCAGTGGGACCGCTATCCAGTTCCTGGTCGCGGCGGTCCTGCTCACACCCGTCGGCTGGCTGTTCGAGGATGGAACGATCAACTGGACGCCAGCCTTCATCGCTTCCCTGGCCTATATCGTCGTCGTCATGTCGCTGTTCACCATGATCCTGCTGACCATGATGATCCAGCGCGGGGAGGCGTCGCGGGTCACCGGCTGGTTCTTCCTGGTGCCCCCCAGTGCGGCGCTGCTGGCCTGGATGGTTCTGGACGAACCCTTTGGCCTGGTCGCACTGGCAGGCATGGCCGTTGCGGCGGTCGGCGTTGCACTGGTAATGACGTCGGGCCGCGCCACTGTCGGCAAGCTGGCGAACTGACCGTGTGCGGCTGGGGCCGCCCTGCTGCTATCCTGGCGGTAACCGTTTGGTACGACGGTGTTGCGGGTCCGGAAGAATGAACCCGTCGGGCAACCTGAACGGAAGTGATCGAGGAGGATCAGCCATGCCATTTCTGGAACGCGACGACGCCCGCATCCACTATGAAGTGCATGGCGAGGGGTTTCCCGTGCTGCTGCTGGCATCGGGCGGCATGCGGTCGTCGATTCCCTATTGGGGCAAGGCGCCATGGGATGCGATCACGCGCCTGTCGCCGCACTATCAGGTCATTGCCATGGACCAGCGCCACGCCGGCCAATCGACCGCACCGATCACGGAGGCGGATGGCTGGCAGACCTACACGGCGGATCAGGTGGCACTGCTCGACCATCTGGGTGTTGACCGGTTCCACGCCGTCGGCATGTGCATCGGCGGTTCCTACATCATGGCGCTGGCTGACGCGGTGCCGCAGAGGCTGGCCTCCGGCGTGATGCTGCAGCCCATCGGCTGTGCGGACAACCACCGGACCTTTCTCGACATGTTCGCTGACTGGGCCGACGAAAAGCGCGCGGAACAGCCCGAAGTGAGTGACACGGTCTGGACAGGTTTTCGTGACGCGATGTTCGGCAGTCAGGCTCTGCTGTTCAACCGGTCGGAGGCAGACGTTGCCCGGTGCCTGACCCCGTTGCTGGTGCTGATGGGCACCGATATCTACCATCCGGAGTTCACTTCCCGCCGCATCGCCGAGCTTGCGCCCAATGCGACCCTGATCGAGAAGTGGAAGGAACCGGAGCACATCGGTGCCACCGACGCGGCGATTCAGGCCTTCCTTGCCGAGAACAGCTGACGCTTCCCGGTTTGTGTGCTGCTGCGCGGCTTGCGGCTCAAAGCCTGCGCGTGCGCGTTCGCACGCCATGGCAGGTGCAGATTTTTCACCAAATCCGTTGACACCGAAGCCTCGGCTTCTTAAGTCCGCACTGCCGTTAGCACTCATTCGATGTGAGTGCTAACGGCACTCAGGACACACAGTATCCAATCCGAGGGAGGGTACAGACGATGGGCTTCAGGCCTCTGCACGACCGCGTGGTGGTTCGCCGCCTCGAATCCGAAGAGAAAACCGCTGGTGGGATCATCATCCCCGACACCGCCAAGGAAAAGCCGATGGAAGGCGAAGTCGTCTCCGTGGGCAATGGCGCACGCAATGAAAAGGGTGAAGTCGTTGCCCTGGACCTGAAGGCAGGCGACCGCGTCCTGTTCGGCAAGTGGTCCGGCACCGAGGTGAAGATCGACGGCGAAGAGCTGCTGATCATGAAGGAATCCGACATCATGGGTGTCATCGAAGGCTGATCCGGCTCCGCGCCGCTTCCCCGACACACGAGATGAGGTCCGGCACACCTGCGGGTGGGTCGGCAACTTGAGACAAGGAGCAGGAATACATGGCTGCCAAGGAAGTCAAATTCGGTACCGATGCGCGCGCAAAGATGCTGCGCGGCGTCGATATCCTGGCCGATGCGGTGAAGGTCACCCTCGGCCCCAAGGGTCGTAATGTCGTGCCGCGGGCATGAACCCGATGGATCTGAAGCGCGGCGTCGATACGGCTGTTGCCGCTGTCGTGGCCGACCTGAAGACCCGCTCGACCTCCGTCACCTCCAACGACCAGGTTTCCCAGGTCGGCACCATTTCCGCCAATGGCGAGGCCGAGATCGGCCGCATCATTGCCGAGGCGATGGAGAAGGTCGGCAAGGAAGGCGTCATCACGGTCGAGGAGGCCAAGGGCCTTGAGACCGAACTGGACGTCGTCGAGGGCATGCAGTTCGACCGTGGCTACCTGTCGCCGTACTTCGTGACCAACGCCGACAAGATGACCGTGGAGCTGGAGAAGCCCTACATCCTGCTGCACGAGAAGAAGCTGTCCAGCCTGCAGCCGATGCTGCCGATCCTGGAAGCCGTCGTTCAGTCCCAGCGTCCGCTGCTGATCATCGCAGAGGATGTCGAGGGCGAGGCGCTGGCCACCCTGGTGGTCAACAAGCTGCGTGGCGGCCTGAAGATCGCTGCCGTCAAGGCTCCCGGCTTCGGTGATCGCCGCAAGGCCATGCTGGAAGACATCGCCATCCTGACCGGTGGCCAGGTGATTTCCGAAGATCTGGGCATCAAGCTTGAGACCATCACGCTGGAGATGCTGGGTCAGGCCGACAAGGTCCAGATCAATAAGGAAGACACCACCATCATCGATGGTTCCGGTGACAAGGACGACATCCAGGCCCGCTGTGGCCAGATCCGTCGCCAGACCGAGGAAACCACCTCCGATTACGACCGTGAGAAGCTGCAGGAACGCCTGGCCAAGCTGGCCGGCGGTGTTGCCGTGATCAAGGTTGGCGGTGCGACCGAAGTCGAGGTGAAGGAGCGCAAGGATCGCGTCGACGACGCCCTGCACGCAACCCGCGCGGCCGTCGAGGAAGGCATCGTTCCCGGTGGCGGCACCGCGCTGCTGTACTCCGTCCGTGCCCTCGAAGGCCTGGAAGGCGACAATGCCGACCAGAAGGTCGGTATCGAGATCGTTCGTCGTGCGCTGCAGGCTCCGGCCCGCCAGATCGCGGAGAACTCCGGTGTTGATGGTGCCGTTGTGGCCGGCAAGCTGCTGGACCAGAAGGACAACAACTTCGGCTTCAATGCCCAGTCGGAGAAGTACGAGAACCTGGTCAAGGCCGGTGTCATCGACCCGACCAAGGTTGTCCGTACCGCGCTGCAGGACGCAGCCTCGATTGCCGGCCTGCTGATCACGACCGAAGCCATGGTTGCTGACCTGCCTGACGACAACAAGGGCGGCGGCGGCATGCCCGACATGGGCGGCATGGGTGGCATGGGCGGCATGATGTAATCATCCGTCCGGGACCATTCAGTCTCGACATGAAGGGGCCGCGTCCGGGAAACCGGGCGCGGCCTTCTTCGTTGGTGGTCATGCAGCGCACATCCTGCCAGACCCATGACCGAACCCTGTTCTCGGACTTGATCCGGGCATCCAGCAGTGCCGCTCGGGCATGGGCGGCTGGGCTCGCGGATCAGGTCCGCGAGCGGCGTCAACGAGTGCATGGGTGCAGGTGGATCACCGCCCACCCCACACCACCAATGTCTTGCCCGGACTTGATCCGGGCATCCAGCAGTGCCGTTCGGGCATGGGCGGCTGGGCTCGCGGATCAAGCTGGCGAACGGTGTAACTCCGCCTCAGAATCCTGTCCGCAGCCTATTCTCCGTCGCCGAAGTGCTCCTCCCGCGCCGCGCCCGCGTTGCGGATCTGGCTGGCGGCTTCGGTGAACAGGTGGGCCAGTCGCTCGAAGCGTTCGGCCTCCCGCAGCCGGTCGTCGGTGAAGGCGGGGTTGTCGATGCGGTGGCTCAGCATCTCACGTCCCATCCATGAGACGTGACGGGCGTATTCCTCCGTCACCACATGGTGCGGGTCTGCGAGATAGAGCTGATCGTAGCGGGTGAAGTCGGGGAAGCCGATCTCCGCCGGGACGTAGCCGTTGACCATGGTGATGCGCTCCGCCGCTTCCCGCAGTCCCTTGGCCCGGTGCACCACCATGTTGCCCTGTTGCAGCACGGCATAACCGGGGCCGGGCAGGGCGGGTGAGACCATGCGGTCCGCCGGGATCGGCTGTCCCGCCTCGGCCAGGGCCTTCATCTCGTGCTTTGTTCCATGGAAGTACTGGAACTCACCGCCCTGGACGGCGCGGGGATCGGTCACGAACATCACATAGTCGATGCGCAGCGTGTCGGTGTGCCACTTGTCCACGTTCCGTCCGCCTTCGGTCGGGTTGAAATTCAGATGGCCGAGCTGGTGCGGGATGGTGTGCGGCAGCAGCGGCGCACCGAATACCTCCGACATGCAGGCATTCACATCCGGCGACTGACAGAGGTCACGCAGGAAGCGCGAACGGTAGGTGCCGCCCCGGACCATGCGTTCGATCCGTTGCACCGATATCGCAAAGGGCGCCAGCTGCCGTGCCACCTCCAGCAGACATGCCGCGCCCTCGTCACTCAGCACGCGGAATGGCGAAGTGATGGCGAGGTCGGAAGGGCAGGCCGCGATCTCCGCGTCCGCATAGCCAAGATCGGCGAGACCTACCCGTTCTGCCGGATGTTCCAGCGCAAGGTGGCGCGCGGGATCGAAGGACGGCTCACTGGGCAGGTGATCATATCCGGCGGGCAGACAGTCGGGAAAGGAGAGGGCGTTGGCGATGGGCATGGCTGGGTTCCTGAGCGGACGATTGCCAGACACTAGCGCCCCGTCGCAGACTTCTGGAAGGGAGCGAGGGAGGAAAATAATGAAAATCGGTGGCATGGTCGCGACGAAGATCGACGACTGGCAGATATTCCCGGAGATGGAAAACCTCGGATTCGATCACGGCTGGGCACCGGACAGCCAGATGATCTGGTCGGATGCCTACGCCACGCTGGCGCTGGCGGCGCATCACACCAGCCGGATCAGGCTCGGCACCGGCGTCGCCATTGCAGGTACGCGGCTGGCACCCGTCACGGCCCATTCCATCGCCTCCATCAACCGTCTCGCCCCGGGGCGCACGTTCCTCGGCATCGGCACCGGGCATACGGCGATGCGGGTCATGGGGGCGCGACCGGTCAAGGCGAAGGCATTCCGCGACTACCTGCGGGTTGTGCGCGGCCTGCTGCAAGGGGAAGAGGTCGAGCATGAACTGAATGGCGAGACCCGTCCGATCCGCTTTCTGGACCGGGAACTGGAATGCCTGAACCTGGATGATCCTGTGCCCATCTATGTCGGTGCCAACGGCCCGAAGGCGCTGAAGGCCGCCGGGGCCTACGGCGACGGTCGGATCTGTGCGGGCAACGAACCCCTGGGCGTGCTGGCACGCAATCTCAACACGATCCGGGAAGGTGCGGCGGAAGTCGGACGGGAGGTCACCGATGACTTCCACGTGGCGGCGCTGACGTTTGCCTGTGTCCTGAAGCCGGGCGAGACACTGGCGAGCGAGCGGGTGATCGATCATGTCGACTCCGCCGTCGTCTCGACGCTGCACTACTGGTACGAGCTCTATCAGGAATGGGGCCGCGATGACTTCGTCTCGTCGCGGGTGCGCGGCGTCTGGGAGGACTATCGGAGCCATGTCGAGACCAGCATGCCCGCCGAACGCCGCCACCAGATGCTGCACCGCGGCCATTGCGCCTTCTGCCCGCCGGAGGAGCGGCGCTTCATCACGCCGGACATGATCCGCATCGCAGGCGGTCTGGTCGGCGAACCCGACGAGATCGTGGAGCGGATCGGGCAGTTGCAGGCGGCGGGGCTGAAGGAGATCACGCTGCTGCCGCCGCGCGCCTTCATGCGGGAGAACTTCCGGGAGTTCGCCGAGCAGATCATGCCCAGGCTCTGAACCGCGATCAGTTCAGGTAGCGGGCCTGCAGGTGCGACCGGAAGGCATCGGTGGCCAGTGGACTGCCCGTTGCGTCGCTGATGATCTCTCCGGTCGTGGCATCCAGACCGCGCGTGTGGACATGCCTGCGCAGCCAGTCGAGCAACTGCGTGAAGTCGCCTGAACGCACCTGGCTGTCCAGATCAGGCAGGGCGGCGCGCATGGCCGCCATCAGTTGCGCCGCAGCCAGCGCACCCAGCGTGTAGGTCGGGAAGTAGCCGATGGCCCCGTCCATCCAGTGAATGTCCTGCAGGCAGCCATTGCGGTCGTCGGTGGGCCTGATCCCCACAATGTCGGCCATGCCGTCGTTCCAGGCCCCCGGCAGATCGGCAATCGCCAGGTCGCCGGACAGCAGTGCCTTCTCGATGCCGTGCCGCAGGATGATGTGCAGCGGATAGGTTGCCTCATCCGCATCGACCCGGATCAGACCCCGTTCGACCCGGGTGGTCAGCCGGTTGAAGTTCGTGGTCTCCAGCGCGGGCTGGTCGCCGAACGTCTGGCGGATCAGGGGCAGGGCGTGGTCAAGGAACGCAGGCCCCCGACAGAGCTGCATCTCGATGATCAGGGACTGGCTCTCGTGCAGCGCCATGCCGCCGGAGCGACCGACCATGCGATGACGGCGGTCGGCGGGCAGGCCCTGTTCGTAGAGCGCATGTCCGGTTTCATGCAGGATGCCCATCATGGCCTCCGCGAAGCCATCGGTCGAATAGCGTGTGGTCAGACGGCTGTCGTCGGGAATGCCGCCGGTGAAGGGGTGCAGGCTCTCGTCCAGCCGACCGCGGGTGAAGTCGAACCCCAGCGCCCGCATGAAACCCTCACCCAGTTCCTTCTGCATGGGGACGGGGAAGGGACCTGCTGGTTCGCTTGGCGCCGGTGCCTGCGCCTGACGGTCCAGGATCCGCTGCACCATGTCCGGCAGCCAGCTCTTCAGGTCGGCGAAGACCGGGGCAACATCCGCGTCACGCAGACCGGGTTCGAACAGTTCCAGCTGGGCGTCATAGGGGGCGAGCCCCATGGCAGCGCCGCGCACCTTCGCGGTTTCCTGCGTCAGGCGCATGACCTCCTGCAGGAACGGTTGCTGGGCGGCAAAGTCATTGGCGGCACGGTTCTGCCGCCAGGCCATCTCCGAGCGTGCGCCGGCACGCTGGGCGGCTTCCACCAGATCAGCCGGAACAGCGGTCTCCAGCAGGAAGGCCCGTCGCATCAGATGCAGGTCGCGCGCGTCGATGGGGGGGAGGCTTTCCGATGTCTGCTCCGCCTGGTCCAGCAGGTCCGAAGTCTCGCTGGCGACCAGGATCTCGCGGGCCATGCGGGTCAGTTCCGCGATCTGGTCCGTGCGGGCATCTGCAGCACCGTCCGGCATCAGGGTGGAGCGGTCCCAGTAGAGCATGGCCAGCGCATCCTCGATCAGGCTGCGGCGGCGAAAGCGATCCTTCAGGCTGTCCAGGGCATCCGTCCGCGCGGTCATTTCGGTGTTCTCTCCCGCCCGCGCGCGAAGCCCATCATCGCGTAGATGACGGTCATGATCACGGCCAGGCTGTACCAGGTGAAGGCATATTCCAGGTGGTTGTTGCGCAGGCTGAAAGATGGCGGTGCCGCGTCCGGCCAGGTCAGGTCGCTGCTGCTCTGGACCAGATAGACCTGTTGCAGCGGCACACCGGCACGGGCCTGCATGGCCTCCAGATCGACGAAGAACCAGGTGTTGGTTTCCAGATCATTGTCAGGCACGAACATGGTCTGTTCGCCCTTCAGACGGACAATGCCGGTCAGTGTAACCTCACCCTCGACCTGTCCGTCCTGTCGCGATGCAGGGTCCTTCAGCGGCTTCGGTATCCAGCCACGGTCCACCACGACGGCTGTCCCGTTGTCGCGCAGCAGCGGCGTGAGGACCTGATAGCCGTTGGTGCCCTGGCGCGGCTGGGCGACGCGATGCGCCTCCGCCTCATGCAGGAAACGGCCGCTGACGCTGACTGACCTGAAACGCCAGTCAGACGGGTCCTGGATGCTCTCGGGCAGGGGCACGGGGGCGTCCTGCATCCGGGCGTCGATGTCATGTATCAGGTCCAGCTTCCACGTGCGCCGCTCCATCTGCCAGGTGCCGAGGCCCAGCAGGATGATCAGGGACGGGAACCAGGCCAGGGTCAGCCAGATGGAGGGGCGGAAGGATCGCAATTGTCAGTTTCCGTGACAGGTGGACGGGGTCGGGGTGCCGGACTCAGCCGGACTGGAGGTCACGCCAGGAAAGCAGCACGACCAGCCAGAGAACTGTGAGAAACAGCCAGTAGCATGTCAGCACCCAGGCGGCGATGCGGCTACCGGGCGCGGCGGCGAACCGGGGCACGCCAAGCAGGGATGCCAGGATACCGAGCGGCAGCGCCAGCAGGACACCAAGGCCGTGCCAGCCCTCTGCCTGATAGACAAGCTGTGTCGCGATGCCGGAGTGGACGAACATGCTCTCCCCGTGCCGCACCAGTTGCAGGCCGGTGAACAGGACCGACAGCACGGATGTGCCGATGCAGGCATAGAGCCATCGGTCGACCTCCGTCCGGCTCAGCAGCACGAAGGACAGCAGTGCCACCGCCATGACCGGGACGAGGGTCAGCAGCCCGAGGCGCGGCCAGTCGAGCACCAGCGCCTGCACGGATGGTTCCGCCTGGCTCAGGCTGACCCAGTAGTCGATCAGGGACGGGACGGTGAGCAGGGATGTGACAGGGATCGCGGCAATGGTCAGGATCACGCT